>JAGWUF010000106.1 GCA_028868545.1 Lysobacteraceae bacterium
GAACGCGCCATCGGGGTTGTGCCAATCGACCGCACGCAAGTTGTGCACCACATTGCCGCTGCCCACGATCAACACGCCACGCTCGCGCAGCGCGGCCAGTTTCGCGCCCAACGCCAGATGCCAGTCCAATGGCTTGCGCGCATCCAGCGACAGTTGCACCACCGGGATATCGGCCTTGGGAAAGGCATGCACCAACACCGACCAGGTGCCGTGATCCAGCCCCCAACTTGCATGGTCGGCAGCCGCTACAAAGTCCGGTGCCACCACATCCGCCACTTCTTCGGCCAAGGCCGGTAACCCCGGCGCGGGGTACTGCACATCGAACAAGGCCTGCGGAAATCCACCGAAATCATGGATCGTGCGCGGCTGCGGCATCGCCGTCAGCGCCAGCCCATCCACATACCAATGCGCCGACACCGCCAGGATTGCACGCGGCGCGGGCACCGATTCCCCGAACGCCCGCCACGCTTCGGTATAGCGGTTGTGTTGCAACGCGTTCATCGGGCTGCCGTGGCCCAAAAATACGGCGGGCATCAGTGCGGGCTTGGCCATGTTGGAACACCTTCGGAATCGGGATTCAGTCGGCCGTGCCAGTAGCGGGCACCAGCAGCGGCGGCAAGCCATGCGGCAACGCGCGCAGGAAGCGCGGCGACGTGCCCACCGTCGCGCCCAACGCGGCAGCGGCGTGCCATGGCCAACGCGGATCGTAGAGCATCGCGCGGGCCAGCGCGATCGCATCGGTCTGCCCCTGCTCTAGCGCGGCCTCGGCCTGCGCCGGGGTGGTGATCAGGCCCACGCCGAGCACCGGCATGGCGACCTCGCGGCGGATCGCCTCGGCGAACGGCAGCTGGTAGCCCGGCCCCACCGCGATCTTCTGCGCCGGATGCAGGCCGCCGCTGGACACGTGGATGAAGTGGCAACCGTGGGCCTCCAGCGCACGCGCCAGCGCGATGCTCTGCGGCAGGTCCCAGCCGCCGTCCACCCAGTCGGTGGCGGAGATGCGCACGCCCACCGCCATCGTGGCCGGCACCGCCGCGCGGACCGCGTCGAACACCTCCAGCAGCAGCCGCATGCGGTGCGCCAGCGGACCGCCGTAACCGTCTTCGCGGCGGTTGCTGAGCGGCGACAGGAACTGGTGCAGCAGGTAGCCGTGCGCGGCGTGGAGCTCGATCGCATCCAAGCCCAGCCGGGCGGCACGCCGCGCCGCGTCAACGAACGCCTGCACCACGCGGGCGATGCCCGCGGCGTCCAGCGCCGCCGGCAGCGGGTCGTGCTCCGCATAGGGCAGCGCGGACGGCGCCACCACCTGCCAGCCGTGCGTCGCCCCCGGCGCGATCGCGCCGCCACCGTGCTCCCACGGCCGATGGGTGGAGGCCTTGCGCCCGGCGTGCGCCAGCTGCACGCCCACCGGCATCGGCGACCAGCGCCGCACGCTGGCCAGCGCCTGCGCGAACGCGGCTTCGCAGGCATCGTCATAGAGACCGAGGTCGGCCCAGCTGATGCGGCCCTCCGGTACCACGGCCGTGGCCTCGGTCAGCAGCAGGCCGGCCCCCGACTGGGACAGCGTGCCCCAGTGCTGCACGTGCCAGTCGTTGGCCCGGCCCTCGCTGCTGGCGTACTGGCACATGGGCGCGACCACGATGCGGTTGGCCAGCGTGAGCGGCCCGAACGAAACAGGGGTGAACAACCGCGCCATGGCAGATCTCCAACAGACAATCGCCGACTATGTATTGCACGGCGGCGATGCATCAAGCACACCCGCAGAACACAGCCTTGCGGGTACCGCTCAGGCGGCGGGTGCCTTGTGCAGCGCGATCAACAGCACCCCGGCGGCCACCAGCGCGATGCCCAGCCATTCCTGCACCGCCGGCCGCTCGCCCAGCAGCGCATACGCGAAGACCGCCACCAGCACCACGCTCAGCTTGTCGATGGGTGCCACCTGCGACGCATGCCCAAGCTGCAGCGCGCGGAAGTAGCACACCCACGACGCGCCCGTGGCCAGCGCCGACAGCGCCAGGAACAGCACCGTTTTGGCGGACAGCGACAGCGGATTGGTCCACTTCCCGGTCAACCACACGAACGGCGCCAGCACCCCCAGGATGAACACCGT
The DNA here is from genome assembly GCA_028868545.1 of Lysobacteraceae bacterium. Taxonomy (GTDB): domain Bacteria; phylum Pseudomonadota; class Gammaproteobacteria; order Xanthomonadales; family Xanthomonadaceae; genus Thermomonas. The sequence continues at coordinate 2,111 of JAGWUF010000106.1, forward strand.
CCGGAGCAGCGTGGCGAAGTCCGAATCCACGCCGCGGATGCCCACCTTGGCGAAGATCGCGGTCAATGCCGCGAAGCACGCCGACAGCAGCGCCCACAGCAACCAGCCCGATGGAGCCGTCATGGGAAGCCCTCCTGTTCCTCGCCCGTCCAGGCCCTAGCGTAGCGCTGCACGGCGCCCGTTGGCTGCGGCCCCAGCCGGGTCAGCCGCGCTTGCGCGCGGGCTTTTTCGGCTTGTCCGCCGGCAGCAGGCTGGTCAGCGCCTGATAGCGTTCGAACAGGAAGGCCACGCGCTCGGCGTCGGTGGAAAGTTTCGGCGGCTTGCGGCCGGCGGCTTTTTCGGCGGCGAGGTAGGCGGCGTCCACGGCCTTGTCCAGCGCGGCGTGGGCCTTGACCAGCGCGGGCGGCATGGTCAGCGGGTCGTAGAGGTCGGCAAGCGTCGCGTCGGGGAACCGGGCGCGGGCGTCGAGGACGGACTGGGCGGCGGCTTCGATGGCGGCGCGGTGCTTGTCGTCGTCGCTCAGATCGGGCCAGGGGAAGTTGTTGTAGACCATTGATGCCGAATACTGGAACCGACTTTCCAGTCGGCCTGCAACGGTCGAGATCCAAGCCATGTGCATTGAAGATTGCAACAAACCGAAGATATACAAGCTTGGGTCGGCGACCAGATAGTTCTTGTTGCTCGAAATGACGTCCGGGAGCATCCACCCGATTGGAACGTACCGGCGCCGCTCCGATGACACCTCCGGCACGAGGATATAGTCGCCCTTCGGCTGCGAAATGAAGAAAAATTGCCCCGGCCTTTCGGCAGCAGCTCGTGTCGGAGCAGCGGAACTTTTTTCGCGGAACTTGCGAACCGCGGAGATGCGTTCCATCACAGGCTTGACGTTACGCAATTCAGAGGGAGGGACGTCGGCCAGCCATAGACACCAGCGCCACCCACCATTCAAAAACTCATCGGAACCGACGAACGGCTTAATCCACTGTTTCGTCACCGGGAAAC
>JAGWUF010000058.1 GCA_028868545.1 Lysobacteraceae bacterium
ACCAGCAGCGCTACCGCGAAATCATCATGACCCGCGCCACCGTCAGCGTGGGCGAGGACATCGGTTTTTTGCCCGGCACCGAAGAAGAAAAAATGACCCCGTGGATGGGCGCGCTGACCGACAACCTGGAAGTGCTGACCCACAACCAGGACGGCGGCGCCTGGGGCCGCGCGGCCACCAACGACCTGCTGGCCTCGCGGATCAAGATCCGTTCGATGAACTTCATGCGCGGGCGCACGTTCCTGAGCCGCTATCTGATTCTGGACGAGGCGCAGAATCTCACGCCCAAGCAGATGAAGACGCTGATCACCCGCGCCGGCCCCGGCACCAAGATCGTCTGTCTGGGCAATGTGCAGCAGATCGACACGCCCTACCTCACCGAAACCACCTCCGGCCTGACCTATGCGGTGGATCGTTTCAAGAACTGGGCGCACAGCGCGCACGTGATCCTGCGCCGCGGCGAGCGTTCGCGACTGGCGGACTATGCCTCCGAGGTGTTGTAGCCGGCCACCCGCTCGGCCTCCACATGGCGCAGCGCCGCGGCGAGATCGCCGAAATACACGGCAAGCCCGTCGCGGCGCACGATCTCCGCGCGCACCAGCTTGCGCAGCACGCGCAGGTTGGCACCGCTCAGCAGCACCTGCACGCCGCGGTGGCGCAGGTTCTCGATGGTGGATTCCAGCCGCTTCAGGCCGGTGGCATCCACCAGCGGCACCCGCTCCAGCCGCAGCAGCACCCAGCGCGGCGGCTCCCGCGACCACGACAGCGCGCGCTCCAGCGAATCCACCGAGCCGAAGAAGAACGGCCCTTCGATGGCATAGACCAGCACCCCCTTCGGCAGCGCCTCCAGCCCGGCCTCGGCCAGCTCGTGGCGCAGGCTGGCCTGGCCGTGTTCCACCACCGACACCGACGCGCTCATCCGGCGCATGAACTGGAACATCGCCAGGATCACGCCGATGTTCACCGCCACCACCAGGTCGGTGACGATGGTCAGAACGAAGGTGATCAGCAGGATCGCCACGTCCGCGCGCGGCGCACGCCGCACCATCCGCAGGAAGCGACGCGCCTCGCTCATGTTCCACGCCACCAGGAACAGGATCGCCGCCAGCGCGGCCAGCGGCACCTTGCCGGCATAGGGCGCCAGCACCAGCAGAATCAGCAGCAGAGTGATCCCGTGCACCACCCCGGCCAGCGGCGAAGTCCCGCCGTTCTTGATGTTGGTGGCGGTGCGGGCGATCGCGCCGGTGGCGGCGATGCCGCCGAACAGCGGCGACAGGATGTTGGCCACGCCCTGCCCGATCAGTTCCTGATTGGAATCGTGGCGAGTGCCGGCCATGCCGTCGGCCACCACCGCCGACAGCAATGACTCGATTGCACCGAGCATGGCGATGGTGAATGCCGATGGCAGCAGTTCCACCAACCGGTCGAAGCCCATCTCCGGCAGCTGCAGCGCCGGCAGTGCGCGCGGAATGGCGCCGAAGGTGGATTCGATGGTGGCGACGCCCGGCAGGTCGAAGACCATCACCACGGCGGTGGCCACCAGCATCGCCAGCAGCGGCCCCGGCACCCGCGCCAGCCCCGGAATGCGCGGCCCCCACACCGCCAGCACCAGGCTGAGCAGGGCCAGCAGGGAAGTCGCCGGATGCAGGTGGTTGAAGGACTGCAGCAGATGCCAGGTCTTCAGGTAGAACGGCCCCTCGCCGGGTGCCGGCAGACCGAAGAAATACTGCCATTGCCCCACCCAGATGATCACCGCGATGCCGGCGGTGAAGCCCACGATCACCGGGTCGGGAATGAAACGGATCACCGCGCCCAGCCGCGCCAGCCCCATCGCCACCAGCATCACCCCTGCCATCAGCGTGGCCAACAGCAGGCCGCTGACGCCGAACTTCGCCACCACCCCGGCCAGGATCACGATGAAGGCGCCGGTCGGGCCGGCGATCTGCACCCGCGAACCACCGAACAGCGACACCGCGATGCCGGCGATGATCGCTGTGTACAGCCCCTGCTCCGGCTTGACCCCGGAGGCGATGGCAAAGGCCATCGCCAGCGGCAGCGCCACCACCCCGACGATCACCCCGGCGGTGATGTTGGGCAGCCAGTGCTCGCGCCGGAACAACCCCGCGCGCGCGGCCTCGACCAGCGCGATCATGCTTCCTCCTCCGCCTTGAGCCGCACCCCGCGGCCACCGCCGCTGCTGGCGGCGCGCGCGCCGATCAACTCCACCCCGGCCGCATCCAGCGCGGCCACCACCTTGACCAGCGAATCGACCACGCCGCGCACATGCCCGCGGCTGAGCTCCATGCGCTGGATGGTGGGCAGCGACAGGCCGGCTTTCTGCGCCAGCGTTTTCTGGTCGATGCCAAGCAGGGCGCGCGCGGCGCGCATCTGGGCCGAAGTGATCACGGGTGCTCCGTTCGAAATGATGAGACAAATAACAGTATTGTTAATGCTTTAAACATTAACACAGCCGTATTTTATCGCTATCCTGCCTGCAGATCCGCCACCCCCATCACGAAAAAACCCCGCCACGGCCGCCGGGCGGCGACAGGGGCAGGGTCATCGATGGAAAGGCCGCCGCGATTGCGATGGCCGGGCTCACTGCCGGCTCAGCGGGCCTCAAACCCGCGCGAACACCAGCGCGGCGTTGGTGCCGCCAAAACCAAAACTGTTGGACATCACCACATCCAACTTGGCATCGCGGCTTTCGCGCACGATCGGGAAGCCTTCCGCGCCCGGGTCGAGGTTGTCGATGTTGGCGGAGCCGGCGATGAAGCCGTCGCGCAGCATCAGCAACGAATAGATCGCCTCGTGCACGCTGGCCGCGCCCAGCGAATGGCCGGACAATGCCTTGGTGGAGGAAATCGGCGGCAGTACATCACCGAACACCTCGCGCACCGCGTTGAGTTCGACGATGTCGCCCAGCGGCGTGGAGGTGCCATGGGTGTTGAGGTAATCGACCGGGCGGTTCACGCCTGCCAGCGCCATCTGCATGCAGCGCACCGCGCCCTCGCCGCTCGGCGCCACCATGTCGGCGCCGTCGGAAGTCACGCCGTAGCCCACGAGTTCCGCGTGGATGTGCGCGCCGCGCGCGACCGCGTGGTTCCAGTCTTCCAGCACCAGCATGCCACCGCCGCTGCCGATGACGAAACCGTCGCGGCCGGCGTCGTACGGGCGCGAGGCCGTTTCCGGTGCGTCGTTGCGGGCGGACGACAGCGCGCCCATCGCGTCGAACATCACCGTCATCGTCCAGTCCAGATCCTCGCCGCCGCCGGCGAACACGATGTCCTGCGCACCGTGGCGGATCAGGTCGGCACCGGCGCCGATGCAGTGCGCGGAGGTCGCGCAGGCGGCGCTGATCGAATAGCTCAGGCCCTTGATCTTGAACGCGGTGGCGAGATTGGCCGAAACCGTGGAGCACATCGTGCGCGGCACCATGTACGGGCCGACCTTGCGCACGCCGCGCTCGCGCAGGATGTCGGCGGTCTCCACCTGCCAGCGGCTGGAACCGCCGCCGGAACCGGCGATCAGGCCGGTGCGCGGGTCGCTGACCTGCGCCTCGCTCAGGCCGGCGTCGGCGATCGCATCGCGCAGGGCAACATAACTGTAGGCCGCGGCATCGCTCATGAAGCGCTTGAGCTTGCGGTCGATGACGGCATCCAGATGCAGATCGACCGCACCACCGACCTGGCTGCGCAGGCCGCGCTCGACCGAGTCGGGCAGCGTGCGAATGCCGGAACGGCCCTCGCGCAGCGCGCGCGAGACGCTGTCCAGGTCATTGCCGAGGCAGGAGGTGATGCCCATGCCGGTGATGGCGACGCGGCGCATGTCAGCTGCCCTCCACGGTATTGAACAGGCCCACGCGCAGGTCCTTGGCGGTGTAGATCTCCACCCCGTCCACCAGCGTGCGGGCGTCGGCCTGGGCCATCACCAGCTTGCGGTTGATGACGCGGGTGACGTCGATTTCGTAGGTCACCACCTTGGCGCTGGGCAGCACCTGGCCGGTGAACTTGACCTCGCCGCAGCCCAGCGCGCGGCCGCGGCCGGGTGCGCCCAGCCAGGTCAGGTAGAAACCGACCAGCTGCCACATCGCGTCCAGCCCGAGGCAGCCGGGCATCACCGGGTCGCCGAGGAAATGGCACTGGAAAAACCAGAGATCCGGGTTGATGTCCAGCTCGGCGCGGACGAAGCCCTTGCCGTGGCTGCCGCCGTTGTCGCTGATCTCGACGATGCGGTCGAACATCAGCATCGGATCGGCCGGCAGGCGGGCGGTGCTGTTCGGGAACAATTCGCCACGGGCGCTGGCCAGCAGCTGTTCGCGGGTGAACGATGACGCGCGGGTCATGGAATGGCCCAAGGGGGAAATGCGCGAGTGTACCGGCTGGTCTTCGACATACCTAGACGTATTGACGACGGAACAATCCTTTTACGGATTGCCCGGGTAAAACAAAATTGAAATCGTGTGCAGTGCAACAAATCGGCCGGAAAGCGTATTAAGCTCGAACCCGACTTCCCACCCGGTGCCCTCCTCGTGACGCAAGCCACGCCCGCTTCGCTGCTGACCATCTTCGGCGCCACTGGCGATCTTTCACGGCGGATGCTGCTGCCCTCCCTGTACAGCCTGCAGGCGGAGAAACTGCTTCCCGATGGCATGCGCATCCTCGGCACGGCGCGCAGCGATCTGGACCGCGACGCGTTCGTGCAACTGGTGGCCGACAGCATCCACGAACGCATCCCCGCCAACGAGCGCGACGATGTCGCGCTGCGCGGCCTGATCGAGCGGCTGGATTTTTTTTCGGCCAGTGCTGACAACGTTGTCAGCATGCAGGGACTGAGCGGGAAAATCGCCAGCCTGCGCAACGGCGATGTGCTCTACCACATGAGCACTGCACCGAAGTTCTACGGCCCCGCCTGCCAGGCGCTGGCCGCCCACGGCGCGACCGGCCCCGGTACCCGGGTGATGCTGGAAAAACCGATCGGCAAGGATCTGGCCAGCGCGATCGCGATCAACGATGCGGTGGCCGCCGCCTTCGACGAAGAACGCATCTTCCGCACCGATCACTACCTCGGCAAGGAAGGCGTGCAGAATCTCATTGCGCTGCGGTTCGGCAACTCGCTGTTCGAACCGTTGTGGAGTGCGCGCCATATCGAACAGGTGCAGATCACGGTGGGCGAAACCGTGGGCGTGGAGGGACGCGGCGATTACTACGACGAGTCCGGCGCGCTGCGCGACATGCTGCAGAACCACCTGCTGCAACTGCTGTGTCTGGTGGCGATGGAGCCGCCGGCGCGCTTCGACCCCACCGCGGTGCGCAACGAAAAAATCAAGGTCCTGCGCTCGCTGCGGGCGATCGACCGCAGCAACGCCGGTACCGAATCGGTGATCGGCCAGTACACCGCCGGTGCCAGCGAAGGCAAGGTGGTGCCGGGCTACGCCGAGGAACTGGGCCGCACCAGCCGCACCGAAACCTTCGTGGCGCTGCGCGCGCACGTGGACAACTGGCGTTGGTCGGGGGTGCCGTTCTACCTGCGCACCGGCAAGCGCCTGCCCTCGCGCAGCACCGAGATCTACCTCCAGTTCCGCAAGGTGCCGTATTCCATTTTCGGCGGCCCGGCCGCCACCGACATGCAACCCAACGGACTGTTGATCCGCCTGCAACCGGAAGAGCGCATCGAGCTGGATCTGATGAGCAAGACGCCCGGGCTGGACCGTGCCGGCCTGCGTCTGTCGCAAGTGGCGCTGGACCTGGATCTGCACGAAGAGTTCGCCAGCGCCCGCAAGCGCATCGCTTACGAACGCCTGTATCTGGACGCGATCGAAGGCAACGGCACGCTGTTCGTGCGGCGCGACGAAACCGAGGCCGCATGGCAGTGGGTGGATGCCATCGCCGATGGCTGGCACGATATCGGCATGGCGCCCAAGCCCTACCCCGCAGGTACCTGGGGGCCCAGCGCCACGGTGTCGCTGGTGGATCGTCTGGGCCACAGTTGGCGCGAATAAGGCAAGGCGATGGGCTGGATCGAACACGACTATCCCGACACGCAGGCCCTGATCGCCAGCGTTTCAACATCGCTGGAAGCCGTCTGCCGCGCCGCGCTTTCCGCCCGCAGCCACGCTTTTCTCAGCCTCGCCGGCGGTCGCACGCCGCTGCCGGTGTACGCGCACCTGGCAGGCGCGCTGCTCGGCGGCCGCATCGACGTCGTGCCGACCGACGAGCGCTGCGTGCCGCACGACCACCCGGCCTGCAACCTGCGCAACCTGCGCGCGGCGTTTGCCCTCGACGCGCGGTTCGACGTGTCGCCATTGACCACCGCCGAGGGCGATGGCGAAGGCTCGCTCGCACTGGCGCGCACCTGGCTGGCTGCACATCCGCAGCCGTTCGATGCGGTGCTGCTGGGCATGGGCGCGGACGGCCACTTCGCCTCGCTGTTCCCCGGCGCGGCCAACGTGCAGGACGGGCTGGCACCGGACAGCGGCGTCGATGCCATCGCCACCCTGCCCGATCCGTTGCCGCCGGAAGCCCCGTTTCCGCGCATCAGCCTGACCTTGCCGCGCCTGCTGCATGCGCAGGAGGTGCATCTGGTAGTGACCGGCCACGACAAACGCCGCGTATTGCGTCAGGCGCAACAAGACCCGCAAAGCCCCCACCCGGTGGCTGCGCTGCTGCAGGCCGCGCAGGCCCACCCCATCCACATCCACTGGAGCCCCTGATGGCCACCGTCGCGCTGCATCCCGCCGTCGAACGCGTCACCGCCCGCATCGCGCTGCGCAGCCAGGCCACGCGCAGTGCGTATCTGGCACGCATGGAGGCGGCACATCAGGCCGGCCCGTACCGCTACAGACTCTCCTGCGGCAACCAGGCGCACGGGTTTGCCGCATCCGGCGATGACAAGCCGGCGCTGCGCTGGGGCAAGGGCGGCAACATCGGAATAGTCACTGCCTACAACGACATGCTCAGCGCGCACCAGCCGATGGAACATTACCCGTCGCTGATCCGGATGGCCGCACGCAACGCCGGCGGCAGCGCGCAGGTGGCCGGCGGCGTGCCGGCGATGTGCGACGGCGTCACCCAGGGCCGCGCCGGCATGGAGCTGTCGCTGTTCTCGCGCGACGTCATCGCGATGGCCACGGCGGTGTCGCTGTCGCACGACAGCTTCGATGCCGCACTGATGCTGGGCGTGTGCGACAAGATCGTGCCGGGCCTGCTGATCGGCGCGCTCAGCTTCGGCCATCTGCCGGTGATCTTCGTGCCGGCAGGCCCGATGGGCTCGGGCATTCCCAACCCGGAAAAAGCCAAGGTGCGGCAACGCTACGCGCTGGGCCAGGCCAGCCAAGACGAGCTGATGGATGCCGAGGCGGCGTCCTACCACTCGCCCGGCACCTGCACCTTCTACGGCACCGCCAATTCCAACCAGATGCTGATGGAAGTGATGGGCCTGCACCTGCCCGGCACCGCCTTCGTGCCACCGAACACGCCGTTGCGCAGCGCGCTGACCGTGGCCGCCGCCGAACAGGTGCTGCGCAATACCGCGCTGGGCAAGGACTATCGCCCGCTCGCGCAGACCGTCAACGAAAAAGCCATCGTCAACGCGATGGTCGGATTGGCCGCCACCGGTGGTTCCACCAACCACGCCCTGCATCTGGTGGCGATTGCGCGTGCGGCCGGCGTCATCATCGACTGGAGCGACCTCGACGAATTGTCGAAGGCCACACCGCTGCTGGCACGCGTGTACCCCAATGGCTCGGCCGACGTGAACCATTTCGAAGCCGCGGGCGGCATCGGTTTCGTGATCCGCGAATTGCTGGATGCCGGCCTGCTGCACGAGGACATCTTGTGCGTGCACGGCGGCAGCCTGCGCCAGCAGGCGCAGCAGCCCTACCTCGACGACCTCGCCCTGCACTGGCAGGATCCGCCCGCCGCCTCGCGCAACACCGACATCGTGCGCCCGGTATCCGCCCCCTTCGACAGCGAGGGCGGGCTGCGCTGCATCGCAGGCAACCTTGGCCGCGCGGTGGTGAAGATTTCGGCAGTGGCGCCGCAATTCCGCCGGATCGAAGCACCGGTGCGCCTGTTCGAATCACAGGACGCCCTGCTGGCCGCGTTCAAGGCCGGCCAGCTGGATCCGCAACCGGGTTTCGATGGCCATTTCGTCGCCGTGGTGCGCGGGCAAGGGCCACGTGCCAACGGCATGCCGGAGCTGCACAAGCTCACCCCCACGCTGGCCGCGCTGCAAGATCGCGGGCAACGCGTGGCGCTGCTCACCGATGGCCGCATGTCCGGTGCCTCCGGCAAGGTGCTGGCCGCCATCCACGTCACCCCGGAAGCGGCCGACGGCGGTGCGCTGGCGAAGCTGCGCGAAGGCGATGTCATCCGCATCGACGCCGAAGCCGGCCGCATGGATGTCGTGGTGGATGCCGCCGATTGGGCTGCACGTGAAGCCCTGCTGCCGGACTTGTCCGGCAACCAGTTCGGCATGGGCCGCGAGCTGTTCGGCCACTTGCGCGCCAGCGTGGGTTCCGCCGAACACGGTGCCTGCGCATTGCTCGGGAACGACGCATGAACCACGACACGCTGGCCCTGGTGGGCGACATCGGCGGCACCAATGCGCGCTTCGCGCTGGTGGATCTGGCCGCGCCGACGATCGAACTGCGCGAGTCGAAATCGTTGCCCAATGCCGATTTCGCCAGCCTCCAGCACGCCATCGAACACTATCTCGAAGGCGTCGGCACGCGCCCCGCGCGTGCGGCGCTGGCGGTGGCCTGCCCGGTGGGCAGCGACGAAATCCGCCTCACCAACCGCGCCTGGGCGTTTTCCCGCAGCGAGCTGCAAGCCACGCTGGGCCTGGCCGAACTGCGCATGCTCAATGATTTCGGCGCGGTGGCCTGGGCCGTGCCCGCCCTCACCGACGCCGACATCGTGACCCTGCACGGCCAGCTGGACACCCCGTTGCGCGGCCCGATCAGCGTGCTGGGCCCCGGCACCGGGCTGGGCGTGGCGCTGCTGGTGGGCAGCGCGGCGCTGGGCTGGCAGGTGGTGGAAACCGAAGGTGGCCACATCGGTTTCTCGCCGATGGGTGATGAAGAGCAGGCAATCAATGCCTGGCTGACCGCGCGCCATGGCCGCACCTCCACCGAACGCCTGTTGTGCGGCAAGGGTTTGTCGGAAATCGATGCCGTGCTGCGTGGCGAAGACGCCCTGCACACCCCGCAGCTGCGCGACCCGGCCGACATCGTGCGGTTGGCGCTGGACGGCCACGACCTGCTGGCTCGCCGCGCACTGGCCCGCTTCTGCGCGGTACTGGGCAGCGTGGCCGGCGACTGCGCGCTGATCCACGGTGCACGCCACGTGGTGATCGCCGGCGGCATCATCCCGCGCTTCCTGCCGTTCCTGCGCAGCAGCGCATTCCGCGAACGCTTTCTCGCCAAGGGCCGGATGGCGGCGCTGCTGGAAGCGGTGCCCATCCATGTCATCACCCACCCCCACCCCGGTCTGCTGGGGGCCGCCTGCGCATTGCGCGCCACGGAGCTTTGAGCATGTTCGATACCGCCCGCCACAACCGGCAAGTCGATGCCGTGTTTGCCCGTGCACCGGTCATCCCGGTGATCACCATCGAACGCATCGAGGACGCACTGCCGCTGTGCCGCACGCTGACCGACAACGGCCTGCCGGTGCTAGAAGTGACCCTGCGCACCGCCTGCGCGCTGGACGCCATCGCCCTGCTGGCGCGTGAACTGCCACAGGCCTGCGTGGGTGCCGGCACCGTGCTGTGCGAGGCCGACCTGCGCCGTGTCGAAGCGGCCGGCGCGCAGTTCGCCATTTCCCCCGGCGTCACCGATGCGCTGTACGACGCGGCCAAGCAATGCGCAACACCGCTGATCCCGGGCATCGCCACCGCCGGCGAATTGATGCGCGGACTGGAACACGGCTGGCAGCGCTTCAAGTTCTTCCCCGCCGAAGCCAGCGGCGGCGTGGCCGCCCTCAAGGGTTTCGCGGGCCCGCTGCCGATGGCGCGGTTCTGTCCCACCGGCGGGATTGATCTGGCCAAAGCCCCCGTCTATCTGGCACTACCGAACGTGGCTTGCGTGGGCGGCTCGTGGATGCTGCCGAACGACGCCATCAAGGCCGGCGACTGGGAACGCATCGGCCAACTGGCGCGGGAGGCAGCGGGGTTACGCAACGACCGTTGAACCGCCGCGCATTTCCCGCGCATCCGCCAGCTTGCTGATCACGGCGTTGTGTTCGATCAAGTCGGCGCATTCGGCCACGAAAACCCCCATCTGGCCGACCTTGAATTCCACCCAGGCCAGCGGCAGTTCCGGCAGCAGTTTGACCAGGGCGCGTTCGGCTTCACCCACTTCACAGACCAGCAGGCCGTCTTCGGACAGGTGCAGCGGGGCATCGCGCAGGATCCGCAGGCACAGATCCAGGCCGTCGTCGCCGGCGCGCAGGCCCAGCTCGGGTTCGTGCGCGTATTCGCGCGGCAGGGCGTCGGTTTCGGCGTTGGTGACGTAAGGCGGGTTGGTGACGATCAGGTCGTAGTGCTGGCCACTCAGACCGGCGAACAGGTCCGATTTCACGAAACGCACGTTTTCCACCTGCAGCCGCGTTTCGTTTTCGCGCGAAAGCGCCAGCGCGTCGTCGCTGATGTCCACGCCGTCGACGTGCCAGTCGGGGTTGTAATGCGCCATCGCGATCGCGATGCAGCCCGAGCCGGTGCACAGATCCAGCGCGCGGCGCACCTCGCGGTCGCCCAGCCAGGGCTGGAAACCGGCTTCGATCAATTCGGCAATCGGCGAGCGCGGCACCAGTGCACGCTTGTCGGACTTGAAGCTCAGGCCCGCGAACCACGCCTCGCCGGTCAGGTAGCAGGCGGGGACACGCTCTTCGATGCGACGCAAAAACAGCCCCAACACGTCTTCCTTCTCGGCTTCGGTGACGCGGGCGTTGCCGTAGGCCGGTGGCAGGTCGTGCGGCAGGTGCAGCGCGTGCAGGGTGAGCTGGGTGGCTTCGTCCAGCGCGTTGTCGTAGCTGTGGCCGAAGGTCAGGCCCGCCGCGTTGAAGCGGCTGGCGCCGTAGCGGATCAGGTCGATGATGGTTTGCAATTCGAGGGACATGGCGGCCATCCGCGGACAAGACCGGCGATTATAGCGAGGCGTCGCAGGTATCATGGCGGGCCGTTCCGACACCCTGCTGCCCATGGCCAAGCGCCCCGCCCTGTTGTTGACGCTCGTTGCGCTGGCCGCAGCCGCCGGCCTGTGGGTGTCGCAACGCCATTTCCCCGCCACAACCCCGGCGGCAACGGCGCTGCCGGCCACTCAGGCAGTCACCTTGTTTCCCGCGCCGCGGGTGCTGCCGGCGTTCGCGCTGCAGCAGGCCGATGGCCAGCCACTGACGCAGGACACGCTGAAAGGCCACTGGACCGTGGTGTTCCTGGGCTTCACTCATTGCCCGGATGTCTGCCCCACCACCCTGGCGGCGCTGGCCGGCGCGCAGAAGCAATGGGCCGCCCTGCCCGCCGCCACCCGCCCGCGCGTGCTGTTCGTGTCCGCCGACCCGGAGCGCGACACCCCGCAACTCGTCGCCCGGTACGCGCACGCTTTCCATCCCGATTCGCTGGCCGCCACCGCGCCGCTGCCGCAGCTGGAAGCGTTCGCCCGCTCGCTGTCGCTGGTGTTCATGAAAGTGCCTAATGACAGCGGGCCCGGCGCCAGCGGCGATCCGGCCGACTACAGCATCGACCACAGCGCCGCACTGGTGCTGCTGAACCCGCAGGTGCGCATGGCCGGCGTCACCCAGCCGCCGTTCGACGTGAAGGGCATCGCCGCCGATCTGACTGCGCTGACCAAGCGCACAACCCCACCCCAACCCTCCCCTGCAACGAAGGGGAGGGAGTGAACAGCATGCGCCCGATCACCGCCCTCACCTACGTCCTGCCGCACCGCCTGCTGTCGTCGCTGGCGCGCCGGCTGGCCTATTCCACCAATCGCTCGATCAAGCAGTGGCTGATCAATACCGTCACCCGCAAGTTCGGCGTGAACCTGTCGGAAGCGGCGGAACCCGATCCCACCGCCTACCCGAGCTTCAACGCCTTCTTCACCCGCGCGCTGAAGCCCGGCGCACGCACGCCCGACGCCGACCCACGCGCCCTGTTGATGCCCGCCGACGGCCATATCAGCCAGTGCGGGCCGATTGTGGATGGCCGCATCTTCCAGGCCAAGGGCCAGGGCTTCAGCGCCGCCGAACTGCTGGGCAGCGAAGCCGATGCCGCGTCGTTCTGCGACGGCAGCTTCGCCACCGTGTATCTGTCGCCGCGCGACTACCACCGCGTGCACATGCCGTGGACCGGCACCCTGCGCGAAACCGTGCACGTGCCGGGCCGGCTGTTCTCGGTGGGCACCGACGCCGTGGCCAGCGTGCCGCGCCTGTTTGCCCGCAACGAGCGTCTGGTCTGCCATTTCGATACCGACTTCGGCCCGATGGTGCAGGTGATGGTGGGCGCGCTGCTGGTGTCGGGCGTGGAAACCGTGTGGAGCGGCGTGGAGATCCCCGCCTACGGCGATGCCATCACCCGCAAGGACTACCGCGGCCGGGGCATCACGTTGGAGCGCTTCGCCGAGATGGCGCGCTTCAATTACGGCAGCACCGTGATTGTCTTGCTGCCCAGGGGCGTGGCCACGCTGGCATCCTCACTGGGTGCGGAATCACCCGTGCAACTGGGGCAGCGGCTGGCGCTGCGCGACTGACGTCATGCGGGCTTGCCGGCGGTTTGCTTGTGCCTGGCAAAATACGTTTCCAGCACATCCACCAGATCCAGATCCTGCTGGATCACCGGCTTGAGCTTAACGGGGTCTCGCCGTGCTGCCGCTTCGGCCAGACGTCGCTGTACGTCGTCCATGCGGGCCTGCAGTTTCGCATTCGCCACCTGCTGCCGGATGGCCGTCCAATCGGCATTGGCCTCGCTGACCGTCGCTGCGATCGCCTGCCAGTCGGGTGCTGCGGCCGCGAGCAAGGCCGAGAGACGGAAGCCGGCGTAGTCCAGCAGATTCACCTGCTTCAAGGCGCCCGCGCCTGCAGCCCCGTCGAGCGACAATGCCAACTGCTTGTAAAGCTCCGACGCCGCCAGCGATTCTTCCAAGTGGTCTTGCCTGGCATTGGCCGCATCAAGCCGCTTGAAGGCCACATCGAATGCGCCGGCGTGCGCCTCCGCCAGCAATGCCCGCGCACCGGCTCGGTTGGCCTGCGCCGCGTGATAGGCACTTTCGATCCGCTTGCCATGCCGGGTCAGCGCGGTTTCCGCCAGGGTTTCGAAGGGTTCCATGGCAGCCAGCACCTTGCCATCGTGACTGGCGGCAACGGGGGTGGTCGCGACGGCTTGGCCAGCCCACAAGACCAGGCACAGGCCGGCGAAACGCACCATGGATGACATTGCATTGTGAAGCAGCATCGGCTTGCACTCCGGTCTGTGCCCGTGCGCAGTGCGCGGGACGGGGGTGCCTGACAGCCACTCGACCGGCAGCAGGCCCGCACAGCATGGTCGGGGCGTTGTGAGCTGCGGCTCAGATCAACCTCAGCCTGCCGTTAATTCGGAAAGGTGCCAGGGACAATTATTGAGCAGCACTGTTGCGAATCAACGTTGAACTCGTCCCCCATTCCAATCCCGGCAATCATCCTCGCCTCACTTCTTCTTCGTCTTCCCATCCGCCTTCGCCTGTTTCATCTTCGGCACCGGCATCAACACCGCCGTTTCCAGCAGCAATTCCCGCAGGCGGTCGGTGTCATCCAGCAGTTCGTCGGCCACCGGGTAATCCTTGGCCTCGGGATATGGCGGGCGCTGCGGCAGGCCCGGGGCCAGGCGGGTGGCGGCGGCAGAGGGTTTGACGAACAGACTGTTGTCGCAGGCGAAGGCCACCACCTTGTCGTCCACATACAGGGCGTATTCCCCGAACATGCGGCGGTGGGTCAGGCGGGCGCCGAGGCCGGCCTGTTCGATGATGTAGGCGATGAAATCGGTGTCGGTGGCCATGGCGTGGGGCGTGCGGCCGGGCGAGCCGGCGGGGCTACACGATAGCGCCGGACGGCGGGCACCGTCCGGTTTGCGCGCGCTGGAATCAGCCGCAACCGTCCAGCTTCAGGGTCTGGCCGGGCTTGATCGCATAGCCCGGCTTCTTCAGGCGATTGGCCTTGGCCAGGTCGCCGATGTCGCATTGCAGCTTGCGGGCGATGCTGCCTACGGTGTCGCCGTGGCGTACCTTGTAAACCTTGGGCTTGGCCGGCTTGGCTTGCGCTTTCCGCTCCACGACAGGGGCGGCGGCTGCCGGGGCCGGGACGGCATCGGTGGCAGCTTGCGGGCCACCCACCGGGGTGGGATCCCCCACCCGCACCAGTGCCGATTGCACGTTGCTGGCCATCAACTGCCTGGCCATGGCCAGCCGGCTGCCGCGGGCGCAATTGAAGCGGTACAGCCAGCTGATGCGAAAGGTGGCGTTCAAGGCGGTGCCGGCCGGCAGCATCTCGTCCGCGGCCCAGCGCGGGTTGAGATTGCGCAGCGCACGCAGGTAGCCATCACGGGAACCCCAGTTGCCCAGGCAAATCGTCAACTCGTACAAGGACGCCGGCTGCGCCAGCGTGACCGTTGCCGGACGGGTGCCGACGCTGGGCCAGCGGATGCCGTATTCCCTGGGATGCAGGAACAACCACGCGGCGGCAATGACCATCGGCACGTAGTCCTTGGTTTCCGCCGGAAACTGGCTGTACACATCCGGATCCCAGAAACTGCGGCCACCGGTATCGCGGAACACCCGCAGCGCACGGCCTTCGCCACCGTTGTACCCGGCCAATGACAACTCGATGCTGTTGTTCAACTGCGCCATGCGTTCGCTGAGATATTGCGCAGCGGCATCGGCGGACGCGCGCGGATCGTAGCGGGTATCGAAACCACTGCCGTCATTGCCCAACCCGAAGCGCCGCCCGGTGGCCGGCATGAACTGCAACGGCCCCACCGCACCGGCGCGCGAGCCCACATG
>JAGWUF010000059.1 GCA_028868545.1 Lysobacteraceae bacterium
ATCATCACCGCCGACGAAGGCCTGCGCGGCGGCAAGAAGGTGCCGCTGAAGGCCAACGTGGACGCGGCGCTCAAGCTGCCCGGCACCAATGCGGTGGAAACCGTGCTGGTGGTGCGCCACACCGGCGGCGCGGTGGACATGCAGATGCCGCGCGACCGCTGGTACGACGCGGTGGTGGATAGCCAGCCGGCGACCTGCGAGCCCGAGCGCATGAACGCGGAAGACCCGCTGTTCATCCTCTACACCTCCGGCAGCACCGGCAAGCCGAAGGGCGTGCTGCACACCACCGGCGGCTACCTGCTGTGGGCCGCCTACACCCACGACGTCACCTTCGACCTCAAGCCGGACGACGTGTTCTGGTGCACCGCCGACGTCGGCTGGGTCACCGGTCACAGTTACATCGTCTATGGCCCGCTGGCCAACGGCTGCACCGAGGTGATGTTCGAGGGTGTGCCGAACTACCCGACCTTCTCGCGCTTCTGGGAGGTCATCGACAAGCATCAGGTCAGCATCTTCTACACCGCGCCCACCGCCATCCGCGCGCTGATGCGTGAAGGCCTGGAGCCGGTGAAGAAGACTTCGCGCAAATCGCTGCGCGTGCTGGGCAGCGTGGGCGAGCCGATCAACCCGGAAGCTTGGCGCTGGTACTTCGAGAACATCGGCGATTCGCGCTGCCCGGTGGTCGACACCTGGTGGCAGACCGAGACCGGCGGCATGCTGATCACCCCCATTCCCGGGGCCACCGACCTCAAGCCCGGCTCGGCCAGCAAGCCGCTGCCCGGCGTGTTTCCGGCGCTGGTGGATGCCGAGGGCAACCTGCTGGAAGGCGCGGCCGAGGGCAATCTGGTGCTGCTGGATTCGTGGCCGGGGCAGATGCGCTCGGTGTACGGCGACCACCAGCGCTTCATCGACACCTACTTCAAGACCTACCCGAGCATGTACTTCACCGGTGACGGCTGCCGTCGCGACGAGGACGGCTATTACTGGATCACCGGCCGCGTCGACGACGTGATCAACGTCAGCGGCCACCGCATCGGCACCGCCGAGGTGGAAAGCGCGCTGGTGCTGCACGCGAAGGTGGCCGAAGCCGCGGTGGTCGGCTTCCCGCACGACCTCAAGGGCCAGGGCATCTACGCCTACGTCACCCTGGTGGCCGGCGAGCAGGAAACCGAGGAGCTGCGCAAGGAGCTGGTGGCGTGGGTACGCAAGGAGATCGGCCCGATCGCCACGCCCGACTTCCTGCAGTGGGCGCCGGGCCTGCCGAAGACCCGCAGCGGCAAGATCATGCGCCGCATCCTGCGCAAGATCGCCGAGAACGCGCCCGACCAGCTGGGCGACACCACCACCCTGGCGGATCCGTCGGTGGTCGATTCGCTGGTGCAGAACCGGCGCCAGGGATAACGCCGGCTCCATGACCACCCTCCTCATCGCCGACGACCACCCGCTGTTCCGCGAGGCGCTGCGCGGGGTCGCGCTGCGGCTGCTGCCGCAGGCCGACATCCGCGAGGCCGACAACGCCGCCGCGCTGTACGCGTTGGTGGACGCCGAGCCGGACGCCGACCTGCTGCTGCTCGACCTCAACATGCCCGGCGTGCACGGCTTCTCCGCGCTGGTGCACCTGCGCGCCGCGCATCCGCAGCTGCCGGTGGCGATCGTCTCCGCGCGCGAGGAGCCCGAGGTGATGCGGCGCGCGCTGGATCACGGCGCGATGGGCTTCATTCCGAAATCGTCCGATGCCGCCACCCTCGCCGCCGCGCTGCGGCAGGTGCTGGACGGCGAGCGCTGGATCCCGCCGGCGGCGCTGGCGGCCAAACCGATGGCGGAGGAGGAGCGCGCCATCGCCGCGCGCATCCGCGAGCTCACCCCGCAGCAGTTCCGGGTCCTGCAGATGCTCGGTTCGGGCCTGCTCAACAAGCAGATCGGCTATGAACTGGGCGTGTCGGAGGCCACCATCAAGGCGCACATGAGTGCGATCCTGCGCAAGCTGGGCGCGACCAACCGCACCCAGGCGATCCTGCTGGCGGGCAAGCTGCTGGTGGATCCGGAAAGCGTGGTGGTGCCGGAGGGGGAATAGCCCCGACCGTCACGCCTCATCGTTCCCGCACCGCCGCCAGGAATGCGCGCAGCGACGCCGGCTTCACCGGCTTGGTCAGCACCCGGTAGCCGCGTGCGCGTGCGGCCTGCTTGAGCGCGGCGCTGCCGTCGGCGGTGAGCAGGGTGCCGGGCACGTTGCCGCAGGCGGCGCGCAGGGCGTCCAGCGTGTCCAGACCGTCGAGGCGGTCGTGCAGGTGGTAGTCGACCAGCAGCACTTCGGGTTGCTGGGCGGCCTGCGCCAGCGCGGCGTCCACGGTATCGGCGCAGTGCACGCGCACGTTCCAGCGCTCCAGCAGCGCGCGCATGCCGGCGAGGATGTCGGGGTCGTTGTCCACGCACAGCACGCGCAGGCCGTCGAGGCCGGGATCGTGGATCGCGACAGCGGCCGGCGCGATGGCGCCCACGCTGTCGCCGCGCGGCACCGTGATCGAGAACATCGAGCCACACCCGACCGCGGAGCGCGCGTCCAGTGCGTGGCCCAGCAGGCGCGCGATGCGCTGGCAGATCGACAGCCCCAGGCCCATGCCGCGGCCGTCCCAGTCGAACGCCTGCTCGTAGCGATGGAACTCCTCGTAGATCTGCTGCATGTGGTGGGCGGGGATGCCGGGGCCGGTGTCCCAGACCTGCAGCGCCACCTGCTCGCCGCGCCGCCGCGCCGCCAGCACCACCCGTCCCTGCGGGGTGTAGCGCAGCGCGTTGGCGAGGAAGTTCTGCAGCACCCGCCGCAGCAGGCGCGGGTCGCTGCGCACCGCCATCGGCGGCGCGTGCACGCGGATGTCGATGCCGCGCGCGGCCGCCATCGGCGCGGCCTGCGCGGCCAGCTCGCGCAGCAGCTGGCCGGCGTCGATATCGCGAATGGAGGGGGTCAGCGCGCCGGCATCCAGCCGCGACACGTCCAGCAGGCCGTCCAGCAGTTCCTCGGCGGCGCGCAGCGAGGCGTCGACGCGTTCGGCCAGGTGCTGCTGCTGGCCAGCGTCGTCGGTCTCGCGCAGCGCCGAGGCGAACAGCCGCGCCGCATTCAGCGGCTGCAGCACGTCATGGCTGATCGCGGCGAGGAAGCGCGCGCGCGACTCCTGCGCGGCTTCCGCCTCGCGGGTGCGCTCGGCCACGCGCTGCTCCAGCGTCTCGTTGATGTCGCGCAGCTCGCGCTGGGCGTGCACGTGTTCGGTCACGTCGGAATAGCTGGTGGCGTAGCCGCCGCCGGGCAGCGCCTGCCCGCGCAGTTCGATCACCGTGCCGTCGGCACGCAGGCGCACGGTGACGTGCGGCGAGCCGGCGCGCATGTAGCCGAGGCGCTTGTCGATCTGCGCCTGCACGTCGCCGTCGTCGAGGATGCCCAGCTCGCCGCGCTCGATGTTGTAGCGGATCATGTCGGCGATCGGCCGGCCCACGTAGAGCATGCCGTCGGGGTAGTCGAACAGCCGCTGGTAGCTGCGGTTCCACGCCACCAGCCGCATCTCGCGATCGACCACGCTGACGCCCTGGTCGATGTTCTCCAGGGTGGTGGACAGGATCTCGCGGTTGAAGCGCAGCGCCTGCCCGGCTTCGTCCAGCACCGCCACCACTTCCGCCACCTCCATGCCGGAGCCGCGCAGCGCGCTGGTCAGCACCCGCCGCGCCGAGGCCGCGCCCAGCGCCGCCGCCAGCAGGCGCTCGGTGAACTGGATCCACTGGCGGTCGGCCAGCGCCGCGGGCGCCAGCTCGCGCTTCAGCGTCCGCGCCTGTTCGGCGAAGGCGCGCTGGGCGGTGCGCTCGCCGACGATGCGCTCGGCCAGCGAGCGCAGCTCGCCCACCCGCACGCTGCCGCGCCAGTCGTCGCCGGCCAGGCTGCGCTGTGCGGCATAGGGGTCGAGGAAGGGCGCGGCGCGCAGGCGTTCGTCCAGACTCGGCCGCCAGCGCATCGAGGCCAGCAGCAGACCGGTCACGTTGGCGAGCAGCGAGCACACGGTGCCGTGGGTGAGCGGGTCCCAGCCGGACAGCCCGAACAGCTGCTGCGGGCGCAGCCAGCCGATGCCGAACGGGCCGGCCGCGACCCAGCCGGCATCCAGCCAGCCGGAGCGGGCCAACGTCGGCAGCAGCAGGGTGTAGGCCCACATCACGAAGCCCGCCAGCAGCGCGGTTTCGGCACCGCGGCGGCTGGCCCCGCGCCAGTACAGCCCGCCGATCAGCGGCGGCGCGAACTGCGCCATCGCCGCAAACGCCATCAGCCCGTAGGTGGCCAGGTCGGTGTCGCTGGCGCTGGCGCGGTAATAGCCCCAGGCCAGCGCCGCCAGCAACACGATGGCGGCGCGGCGGATCCACAGCACGGTCGAGGCCACGTTGTCGCCGACCAGGCCGAAGCGCAGCAGCAGCGGCATCGCCAGGTCGTTGCTGACCATCGTCGCCAGCGCCACGCTGGCCACGATCACCATGCCGGTGGCGGCGGAAAAGCCGCCGACGTAGGCCAGCAGCGCCAGCGTGCTGTGGCCGTCGGCCTGCGGCAGCGCCAGCACGAAGCTGTCGGCCGGCACCGCGCCATCGCTGCCGAAGCGGGCCACCCCGGCCACGGCAATGGGCAGCACCATCAGGCTGATCGCGACCAGATACCCGCCGAACAGCCAGCGCGCGCGGCGGATGTCGGCGACGTCGGCGCATTCCACCACCGCCACGTGGAACTGGCGCGGCAGGCAGACGATGGCGGCGAACGCCAGCAGGGTCTGGGCGACGAAGCCGACCGGCGGCGCGCTGTCCACCAGCGCGCGGGTGGCCGCACCCAGCGGGAGCGCGCGCGCGTCCAGCCAGAACAGCGCGAACACGCCGATCGCCACCAGCGCCACCAGCTTGACCAGCGATTCCAGCGCCACCGCCAGCATCAAGCCGGGACGGTGCTCGGTGGCATCGACCTGACGGGTGCCGAACAGGATCGCGAACAGCGCCATCAGCGCCGCCACGTACAGCGCCGGATCGCCCCACACCGAGTTCTGCGCGCTGCGCCCGCCGAGCACGTCCAGACTGATTGCCACCGCCTTGAACTGCAGCGCCAGATACGGCACCGCCGCGATCAGCGCGATCAGCGCCACCAGCGCCGCCACCTGCTGCGAACGGCCGTAGCGGGCGCCGAGGAAGTCGGCGATCGACACCGTGCTCTGCGACTGCGCGATCAGCGCCAACCGTTCCAGGATGCGCCAGCCGAACAGCAGGAACAGCAGCGGGCCGAGGTAGATCGGCAGATAGCCCAGGCCCTGCCGCGCGGCGGTGCCAACCGCGCCGTAGAACGTCCACGACGAGCAGTACACCGCCAGCGCCAGGCTGTACACCAGAGGCCGCAGCCAGTTGCTGCGCGGATACAGCGGGAAGCGGTCGCCCAGCCAGGCCACGCCGAACAGCAGCGCGGCATAGCCCACCGATACCAGCAGCAGCGCCCAGCCCGGCAGCATGCGTTCGCCTCGTCCGCGCCGGCCGTCAGGCCGCTTCCAGCTGGTGGAAGCGGGCGTGGATGGTGCGCCAATCGTCGAAGCAGCGCTCGGCCATCGCCACGCAGCGTGGGTCGAACTGGCTGCCGCTGTTCTCGCGCAGGTAGGCCAGCCCTTCGTCCAGCGTCCACGCGCGCTTGTACGGGCGCGGGTTGGTCAGCGCGTCGAACACGTCGGCCACCGCCACGATCCGCCCGGCCAGCGGGATCGCTTCGCCGGCCAGCCCGCGCGGATAGCCGCCGCCGTCCCAGCGCTCGTGGTGGCAGGCGATGACGTCGAGCAGCAGCTGCGCGTAGTGCTCGTTGGCCAGTCCGAACTCGCGCATCATCGCCTCGATCATCTCGCTGCCCTTCTGCACGTGCGACTGCGCGATGGCGTATTCCTCCGGATCGAGCTTGCCGGGCTTCAGCAGGATGCGGTCGGGCACGGCGATCTTGCCGATGTCGTGCAGGCCGGCGAACTGGAACAGGAACTCGATGTCCTCGTCGCTGTGGCCCATGTCCTGCGGCAGCGCCCGCGCGATCGAGCGGGTGTAGTGGGCGACGCGGTTCAGGTGGCCGGCGGTTTCCGCGTCGCGATGGCGGCCCAGCTCACGCGTCAGCGCCATCGCGCTGCGCAGCGCGCGGGTGGCGGAGAAGGCGTGCGACACCAGCGTGCCGATCAGCTGGGCGTAGGCATCCAGCTGCAGGGTCACGTCGCTGCGGAAATGTCCGGGCTGGCGCGAATCGAAGAACAGGAAGCCCAGCAGTTCGCCCTGCGCGTACAGCGGGCAGGTGTAGCTGGAACGGTAGCCGGCGGCGAGGATCCGGCGCGTGTGTTCGCTGGGCGAACCGGCCAGCGTGGTCAGATCGTCGATGATCCGGCTGTGCCCGCTTTCGTGCAGCTGGCGCAGCGATTGCACTTCCGCCAGCGATGCCTGATAGCGCTCCAGCGGCACCTGTTCGTCGGAACTGTGGACGAAGGTGCTGAGCTGGCCACTGTCGGCGTTGTACAGGGCGATGCCGATGCGGCCGACGTTGCCGACGTGGCCCTGGATCTGCGCATGGATGTCGGCGATCTTCCTGCCCAGCGTGTCGTGCAGCTGCATCATCCGTCCTTCCCCCGGAGCGGCCGCACGCGCGGCGGTTGCTCAGAAACCGTAGCGCAAAAAGCCGCCGTCCACCGCGATGCATTCGCCCGTCACGTAGCTCGACGCCGGCAGGCACAGGAAGGCGACCGCTGCCGCCACTTCCTCCGGTTCGCCCACCCGGCCCATCGGCGTGCGCAGCAGCACCTCATCGAGGTAGTCGGGATCGGCCAGCTTGCCGCTGGTGCGGCGGGTGCGGATGTACCAGGGCGCAACGGCATTGACGCGGATGCCGTCCTCGGCCCATTCCACCGCGAGGTTCCTGGTCATCTGGTGCAGCGCCGCCTTGCTCATGCCGTAGGGCGCGCCGCTGCGCACGTGGGTGAGCCCGGACACGCTGCCGATGTTCACGATGGCGGACGCCGCGTGTTTCGACAGCAGCGGGTGCGCCAGCCGGCACAGCTCGAAGGCGGAGAACAGGTTGGTCTCGAAGATCCCGCGCCACTGGTCTTCGCCGTAGTCCAGCGCCGGCCGGGTGAGGTTGCCGCCGGCGTTGTTGACGAGCAGGTGCAGGCCACCAAGATCCTTGGCCCAGTCGACGATCTCGGCGCGCTGCTCATCGTCGGTCACGTCGGCCGGCAGCGCCAGCACCGCGTCCTCGGGGCCGGGGAACTCCTCTTCCAGCTCGGCGCGCGCCTGCTCCAGCAGGCCGGCGTCGCGCGCCACCATCAGCACCTGCGCGCCGAAGCCGAGCAGCTCGCGGCAGATCGCAAGACCAATCCCGGCGCTGGCGCCGGTCACCAGCGCGCGTTGGCCTTCCAGACTCCAGCGGGGCGATGGCATGCGGGGCTCCAGAGGTGTTCGGCGTAGGATAGGCCAAGTCCAACCAGCCCACGCGGAGATCGCAAGATGCGCCTGCCCGTATTGCTGCCGCTGCTGTGTCTGCTTGCGGCCTGCTCAGCGCCGTCGCCGCCCGAACCCGAGCAGCGGCCAGAGCCGAAAGCGGCTACCACTTCGCCGATCACCGCCACCGCCAACGCCTACAAGGGTGCGGCCAGCAATGCCGCAGCCCGGACCGAAGGCGCGGCGAAGCAGCAGCAAAAAGACCTCGACGCAGCGACACAGTAGCCGCCGCGCCGCTCAGGCGAGCCTTACAGCGGCGCGCAGAAGCAGTAGGCCAGTGCTTTCACGCGTTGCTGGCCGGGGTGGCTCAGGGCGTCCTGCACGAAGCGCAGTGCCGGCTGCTCCTGCACATGCCTTGCCAGCAGCAGTTCGGCGGCGCCACTGTTGCGCAGCAGGGCCAGCCCGACCCGGTTTTGCGTCATGCCACCCAACCATTGCGCGAACGGCGTCGTGCTGTCTTCGAGGTAGCGGGTTTGCCAGCGTTCCGCCTTGCCCAGCTTGGCGCGACCGGCGGCATCGGCAATGGCGTCCTTGAGCCCGCCAAAGGCATCCACCAGCCCGCGTTCCCGCGCCTGTGCACCACTCCACACGCGGCCCTGGGCAATCGCGTCGATCTGCTCGACGGTCTTGCCGCGTGCACCTGCCACCTTGCCGGTGAAATCGCGGTAGCCCTTCTCGATCACCGCCTGCACGGTGGTGGCCACGCCCGGATCCAGCGGACGGGTGAGGTCGAACGCGCCGGCATATTTGGTGGTGGCCACGCCATCGGTGTGCACGCCGAGTTTGCCGAGGGTGCGGTCAAGCGTGGGGAACAGGCCGAAGATGCCGATCGAGCCGGTGATGGTGGACGGGTCGGCGTAGATGCGGTCGGCGTTCATGCTGATCCAGTAGCCACCGGAGGCGGCGACGTCGCCCATCGAGACCACCACCGGCTTGCCGGCGGCCTTCAGTGCCGCCACTTCGCGGCGGATCTGTTCGGAGGCGAACACTTCGCCACCCGGCGAGTTCACCCGCAGCACCACCGCCTTCACGTTGTCATCGTCGCGCGCCTGGCGCAGCAAGGCCGAGGTGGAGTCGCCGCCCACCTTGCCGGCGGTCTGCTTGCCGCCGCTGATTTCGCCCTCGGCCACCACCACCGCCACCTGCGGACGGATGTCGGCCTGCGGCAGGCTGCGGTCGAGGTGCTGCAGGTAGGTGTCCAGCGTCACCTGGCGGTAGCCACCGTCGGCGTTGTCGTCGGCCACGCCGCGCTGGGTCAGCAGGGTTTCCACCTCTTCGCGGGTCTTCAGGCCGGTGACCAGTTTCTGCTGCAGCGCCAGCTGGGCCAGATCGCCGCGGGCGGCGGCCACTTCGGCGGGCAGGGTGTTGGCGAAGGTGGACAGCCGGGCCGGATCCAGGCCGCGCGCCTTGCCGATATCGGCCAGCATGCGCTGCCAGATGTCGCCCATCCAGTACAGGTCGGCTTCCTTCGACGCCGGCGAGGCGGCGTCGAGGATGTAGGGTTCGGCGGCGGATTTGAACGTGCCCACCTTGAACAGGTGCATGTCCACGCCCAGCTTGTCCTGCAACGCCTCGCGGAAGAACTGGCGATACGAGGCCAGCCCGTCCAGCATCACCCCGGCCTGCGACATCGGATCCAGGTAGATGTCGTTGGCCTGCGCGGCCAGCAGATACTGGCCCTGGCTGTAGCCATTGCCGTAGGCCACCACCTGCTTGCCGGCCGCACGCACGGCGGCCAGTGCCGCGCCCACTTCGCGCAGCGAGGCAAAGCCCGACGGCTCCAGCTCATCCAGATTCAGCACCACCCGCTCGATGTGCTGGTCGGTGCGGGCGGCGTCCAGCAGGCGCAGGGCATCGCGCAGGCGCAATTCGCGACAATCGCGGCTCTTGGTGGCGCGGGCCAGGCTGCGGCTCAGGGCATCGCAGCTGTACTGCTCCACCAACCGGCCTTGCGGTGCGAATACCAGCGCGGTGCGGCTTTGCAGCGGGCTCAGCTTGCCGCCGCCCAGGATTGCCAGCAGCACAATGACCAGCACGAACAGGAACAACAGGTTGAACGTCAGCCGGCGGGTGAAGTTGATCGCATCCCAGGTGCCCACGATCAGGCGGGCGATGGGGCCGCGACGGCGCGGTTCGTTCATTGCAGGGCTCCGGGGGAACAGGCCGCAGGGCGGCAAAGGGAAGGGACAGGGTAGCGGACTGGCGGGCGCAGCTCATGCGGCATCGGTCATGGCCACTGCAGAAATTGGCAATGCGAGTGGCTGCGCGCTGGTGCGCAGAAAGCGCCGCGCCAGCAGGATGGCGGCCACCAGCAGGCCGGCGGTCAGCCCCAGCCACATCCCGCGCGGCCCCCAACCCAACCACAGGCCCAGCCCGGCACCCACCGGCATGCCGATGCCCCAGTAGGCCAGCGCCGCCAGCCACATCGGCACACGGGTGTCCTGCAGGCCACGCAGCGCGCCGGCGCTGACCACCTGCACGCCATCGGGAAACTGGAACAGCGCCGCATACAGCAGCAGGCTGCCGCCCAGCGCAATCACCGTCGGGTCCGCACTGTACAGGCTGGCGATGCCGGCATGGCCCAACCACAGCAGCAGCGCCGAACAGGTCTGGGTGACCAATGCCAGGGTGAAGCCGGCGAACGCGGCGCGACGGATGCCCTGCCGGTCACCGCGCCCGAAGGCGTGGCCGACCCGCACGGTGGTGGCTTCGGCGATGCCGAACGGCAGCATGAAGCACAGGGTGGCCACGTTCAGCGCCACCTGATGCGCCGCCACCGGCACCTCGCCCAGCCGCCCGATCAGCAGCGCTGTCACCGCAAACAAGCCGCCTTCCATGGTGATGGTCACGCCAATCGGCAGACCCGTCTGCAGCAGCCCGCGCAGCACCGGCCCGCGCGGGCCCTCGCCATGCGCAAACAGCTGCAGGTCGGCAAACCGGCGACTGTGTGCCAGGTACAGCGCAAACCCCAGCGTCTGCAGCCAGAACATCACGCTGGTGGCAACCCCGATCCCGGCGGCGCCCAGTTCGGGGAAGCCCAGCCGGCCATTGGTCAGCACATAAGCCAGCGGTGCCAGCACGCCCAGGCCGCCGAAGCCCAGCAGCATGGTGGGCAACGACCAATGCAGGCCGTCGCTGAGATAGCGCATCGAAAGATACAACGTGAACGCCGGAATGCCCCAGCGCACCGCGTGCAAGAAGCCCACCACGCCAGGCACGATGTCCGGCGCGATGCCCAGCGGCCGCAGCAGCAACGGCAGCGCGCTGAGCAGGGCGAACAGCAGCAGCCCCAGTGCAGCGGCCAGCCACAGCGCCTGCCGGAACAGCGGGCCGATCTCGGTGCGGCGACCGGCGCCGTCGAGCTGTGATACCGCCGGCGGCAACGCCATCAGGATGCCCATCGGTGCCAGCAGCGGCAGCCACAGCAGCGCCGTACCCACCGACATTGCCGCCAGCGTGGCGGTGCCGTGGTGGCCGGCCACCAGTGCATCGACAAGACTCACCAACCCCGCCGCCAGATGTCCCGCCGCCAACGGCGCCGCCAGACGCGCGGTGCGCGCCACGTCGTGACGGAAGGGGTGATGCGAGATGGGCATGGGGAACCGGAGGCGGGTGCGCTGGCGTCGCCGCGCACGGCCTGTCATTTTATCGGAATGCAGACCGATTCTTCGCCCGTGGTGTCCGACGATCCGCCGCCGACAACCGTTTGTCGCAACTGCGGCGTGGCCTTGCAGGGGCCGCATTGCCATGCCTGCGGGCAACCGGTCAAAGGCCTGATGCGCCCGCTGGGCAGCGTGTTCGGCGATTTGCTGGACAGCGTGTTCGATTTCGATGCGCGCATCGTGCGCACGCTCAAACCCTTGTTCCTGCGGCCTGGGTTTTTGAGCCTGGAATATTTTGCCGGCCGCCAGGTGCGCTACGTCACCCCGTTCCGGCTGTTCTTCTTCCTGGCCGTGCTGGCATTTTTCGTGGCGCGGATGACCACGCAGGTCGAGATTGCCGGCCAGTTGGGCGGCCCGCAGACGGCTTTCGCCAACGCCACCACGGTGGCAGCGGTGATGCAGGCGCGGGATGCGCAGTTGGCGCAGATGGCACAGGCCCGGCGCGAGATGCTGGGCACGCCGGCAGCGGCCGGGGCAGTGGGTCTGGACGTGGGCGAACAGCGCATCCGCGAAGCGGCCGACGCGCGCATCCGCGAGCTGCAAGGCCACGCCGCTGCCCCGGTCGCCAGGCAGGGCCTTGTCATCGATGGTCAGCAGTGGGATGCGAAGAATCACCCGATCGCGATCGGCTGGCTGCCCGCCTTCGCCAATCATTGGCTCAACGCGCAGGCGCAGCGCGGCAGCGACAACGTGGCGCGGCTCAAGCAGGATCCCGAAGCGTTCAAGGATGCCGTGCTGTCGGTGATTCCGACCACCTTGTTCGTGCTGGTGCCGGTGTTTGCGTTGATGTTGAAAGTGGCCTACCTGTTCCAGCGCCGACTGTACATGGCGCATCTGGTGGTGGCGCTGCACAGCCACGCTTTCCTGTGTCTGGCGCTGCTGCTGGTACTGCTGGCGCACCTGCCTGCGAACACCTTCGCACCCGAAGGCACCTGGCTGAACACCGTGTTCGACTGGGTGGCCGCGTTGCTGCTGCTGTGGATGCCGGCCTACCTGCTGCTGATGCAAAAACGGGTGTACGCGCAGGGCTGGCCCATGACCTTGCTGAAGTTCGGCGTGCTGGGTCTGCTCTATTCGATGCTGCTGGGCGTGGCGGTGACGGCAGCGGCCTTGGTCGGATTGGTGGAAATGTGAGTGGCGCATCCGGCAATGTCCGGGCGCAAAAAGTGTTGTCCCCGTTTTCCGCATGCGGCCAGCCGACTGGAAGGTGGCTTCTGTCGCGACGAAGTCGTTTGACGTATTCCGCCGGTCAGCGATTCAACTGCGCTTGCAGCCAGGCCGAGCGTTGCGCTGCCGGCACGGCCAGCAATGCCTGGCGCAGGGCGGCGCGGGCCTCGGGCGGGGTGATCTGGGCCAGCCGGGCAAGGGTGTCGATGTCTTCCGACGACGCCGCCCGCAACAGCTGGAGCAGAGCATCGCGTTCGCTGGCGTCGACGAAGGTGAACAACGGCGCGATGCGCGGCCAATCGCGGCCCAGTTGCGGGCCCAGGTGCCAGCCGCGATGGGCGTCGTAACTTTGCTGGGCGTAGTGTTCGCGCAGCGCCTGCCGGGTGCTGGCCGGCAGCGCATTGAAGTGCGCTGCGGTCTGCCGCAGCACGCTGCGTTCGGTTTCCGGCAAGGCCTGCCATTCGGCCCAGGCCCCGCGCAGTCTTGCCCGGGCCAGCGGGGCGGCGGGCAAAGGTGGTGTCGGCACTGCGGGAGACATGCTGACCGGGTCGGCCGCCGGCAGCGGCTCGGTCTGGGTGCTGAGCCATGCCAGCAGGGACAGCTCCCGTGCCAATGCCAGTTCCGCCGGTGCGGCCAGCAGGGCGCGGTCGGGGTCGAAGCGTGGGTCGGCGGGGTCGAACCGCGCCTTCGGTGCCGCAGCCGCCGGCAGGGCTTCCACCCGCACCCGGGTGTGCCATTCGTTCCACAGCACGCGCCCGCGCGGATGCAGGAAAAAGGTAGCGGCCAGGGCCGCGAGGCCGACCGCCACACCCAGCCATAACCAACGCAGGAGGTGGCGCGACGGCAGCCGTGGGGGGCTGGCAACGGTGTGGGGGGGCGGCGTGGCCGCGGGTGCGGGCACTGGTTGCGCCAAGGCCGGCGGCACGGCGTCCCGCCACTGTCGCCAGGTTGCCAAGTCGGGCTGGCCCTGGGCGTCGCGGGGCAGGGCATCGCGGATGCGCTGTTGATAACCGGCGATGTCGAGGTTCAACGCGGCGGCCGCATCGACCTCCTCCAGGCTGGCCACCAGATGCAGCAACACGGCGGCACGGGTGGCCGCTGGCAGTGCTGCGATCCCGGGCAGCGGGCCGGCATCGGTATCGGCGGCCGCATGCCCCATCACCGGCACCGACAGCAGCAGCCGCCAGTACTGCATTGGCCATTGCGCAATGGGCCACTGCCCGGCTTCGCTGCTGAATACCTGCGCAGCCACCACCAGCGCGCGGCGGGCGGGTTCGGGGCTGCCGCACTGGGTTTCGGCCAGCAGCCGTGCACGCCGCTCCACGCCACGCAGGAATGCGGCGATCGCCTTGGACTGCGAGGGGAGGTTGGGAGTGGCGGGCATGACGGGGACAATCGGGTGGCGCATCTTAGCGCGGGGGCATCCTGCAAATCCTGCTTGACAGGCGGTCAAACGGCGGCTCCCCCAGCGTTCATGCGGGTTGTGGAAATCGCAGTTGTGCACAGCGGCAAAAAATGCGGCTTTTTGGCGGTTTCACAGAACCGTCACGCCCGAATGGGCGGATGTTTCACAAGCAAGTCATTGATTCACATGTGATTGCATGCCGTGGCGTTTTTTTCACCAAGATGACAGGAACTGCGTCGCTGGGCGCTTGCGCGGGCTCGGCCCGGGCTCGTTCACAGACTTATCCACAGTCGCTGTGGATAAGGAGTGTTTCCATTGCATAACAGTGGGTTGCGGCGCTTTCGTCGGACAAAACTGAGCAGTAGCCCACAACTGAACGCGAGATATCCCTGCCGCTCGCTAGACTGTCGGGATGCAACCGCCTTCGACCCTGCATGTGGCCTTGCCACTGCCATTGGCGCGCCTGTTCGATTACCTGCCGCCGGCGGGCGTGGACGCGGCGGGGGTGGCCGTGGGGCAGCGGCTGCGGGTGCCGTTCGGGCCACGCACCCTGTGCGGGGTGGTGGTGGGGCATGGCGTGGCCGAGTCGGCAGTCGAATTGAAACCGGCGCTGGCGGTGCTGGATGGCGAACCACTGCTGCGGGGCGAACTGCTGGCCTCGCTGCGCTGGCTGGCGGCCTACCTGCACGCACCGCTGGGGGAAGTGCTGGCCGCCGCGCTGCCGGCCGCGCTGCGGCGCGGCGAGCCGCTGCCGGACATCACCCGCCATGGCTGGATGTTGAACGAAGCCGGGCGCACCGCGCTGGCGGCGATGCGCGCGGGGAAGCCGAAGGCGCTGGCCGGGTTGCTGGTGGAAATGCGTGCCGAGGACTGGCTGGACGACGCCTCGCCGGGCTGGCGCACACCGCTGCGCGCGCTGCGCGAGCGTGGGCTGGTCGAACGTCGCGAAATGGGGACGGAGGGAATTAAGCCACGCGTAATTCCCTCCGTCCCCATTTCCCCCAATCCCGAACAGCAAGTCGCCATCGACGCGATCCGCGCCGTCGCCGGTTTCGCGCCGTTCCTGCTCGATGGCGTCACCGGCAGCGGCAAGACCGAGGTCTACCTGCAGGCGATCGCCAACTGCCTGGCGCGCGGCAGGCAGGCGCTGGTGCTGGTGCCGGAGATCGGCCTGACCCCGCAGGCGCTGGCGCGTTTCCGGGCCCGCCTC
>JAGWUF010000107.1 GCA_028868545.1 Lysobacteraceae bacterium
TGCACGCTGAGCACGCGGAAGCGCAGCAGGCGGCCGGCATGGGGCGCGAAGTTGATGGTCTGCTTGTCCTGGCTCAGCTTCAGGCGGCCGGTGGCAATCGGCGTGCCCCATTCGCCATTGCTGTCGGCCATGTAAATTTCGTAATCACGAATCTGGCCGTGCATCCAGTTCTTGTCATTGCGCGGGGCCAGTTCGATCCCGTCGATCAACTTGCGTTCGCCAAAGCCCAGCGTCCATTCGATCGCACCGGTACGCACCGACTGGTTGCGCACACTGCGGAACCAGGTGGTGGCGTCATCGTCGAAGGCATTTTCCAGCGGGTGGCCGGGTTCTTCCGCCGGGCGGCTCACCACCAACAGGCTGTCGGCCGGCAACGCGCGGCCCAGCTCGGGTGCGGGCTGGAAGGCATCATCGGCGGCATCCGCAGCCACCGGGATGTCCAGACGCAGTGTTATTGCATTGCGAATATCCACCGCCTTGGTGCGCACATGCACGCTGCCGTGGCGTTCCGATGCGTCGAAATACCAGCCGGCATCGGCCGCATCAAACGCGGCGCGGCTGGCCAATTCCGGCAGCGCCTGCGCGCCTTGCAACACCGCCTGCGGTGCCTGCGGGCTGCGCACGCGCAGCGCGTAATGCCGCTGCGGCAACTGCCCGGCGTACTGGCCCTGCACCGCGCCGATCTGCACCTGCACCGGGCCACTGCCCTGCGCGGGGGCCTGCACGGCGACGCGCTGCGTACTGAACGCACCTTGCTGATACTGGCGCGTGTTGCCATCGTCTTCGTACAAGGTGTATTCGGATGCGCCTTGCGGGTAGAGATCGAAGGTCACGGTGTCGACGGGTTTTTCGCCATCGAACAGCATCGCCGGATACATCGGCAGAATGGCACCGGCACGCACGAACAGCGGCAGCGTGGCCAGCTCGACCTTGCGGTCCACCTCGCGCCCGGCCGCACCCGCCGTCACCTGCCGGCCATCCCAGTAATCGAACCAGCGACCCTGCGGCAGATGGATCCCGCGCCGCCAGCCCCGGCTTGCGGCCTGGCTGCGGTACACCGGGGCAATCAGCAGATCGCGGCCCAGCAGGAACTGGTATTTGTAGGCTTCGTCCAGCGCGTGCGGGTCGTTCGGATAGTCCCACTGCAAGCCGCGCACCAGCGGCGCGCCGGTCTGCGCGGCCTCGCGGGCCAGCCCGTACATGTACGGGGTCAACCGCATTTTCAAATTCAGATAATCACGATTGATGCTGCGATACGGTTCATCGAACGCCCACGGGTGCTTGCGGGAATTCGCCGACCAGCCCGACATGCCCATCAGCACCGGCGTGAACGCCTTCCACTGCAAATCGCGGGTGTAGGTTTCGGCGCTGCCGCCGAAGATGCCGTCCACATCGCCCGTGGCATAGGCAAAGCCCGACAGCCCCGAGCCGATCAAAGTGGGGATATGCCAGCGGATGTAGTCCCAACTGCCGCTTTGGTCGCCGGTCCACGCCACCGCATAGCGCTGAATGCCGGCCCAGCCCATCACCGTCCACAGGAACGGGCGCGAGTCCGAATTGTTCAAGATGCCGTCGTAGGCCGATTTGTTGGCATCCATCGCGAACTGGTAGCCCTTGCCAGTCCAGGCCACGTCGAGCTTCTGCACCCGGGTGCCGGCCGTGCCCACTTCCCAGGCAATCTTGTCCACCCCGTTTTCGGTCCACAGGCCGGTGCGGAAGCCGTATTTCGCCAGCCCCTGCACCACCTCAGGCAGGCGCGTGTAGCCGCAGCCGTAGCCGTCGTTGGGCAAAATCCAACCACCGGGCATGGCGTATTCGCGGTACTTCTTCGCCACGCTGTCGATCACGTCGGGCGTGGTGCCGGTGGGGCCGTCGCTCCAGCCGGCGGGCACGGTACCGGGCTTTTTCCTGTTGTCGCCGTCGTTGTAGCAATCGGCATCGCCGAACGAATAGCCCCAGCGCGGCAGCAGGCCGGCGCGGCCGGTCAGCGCGGTGTAGGTGTCCAGCAGCGCGTGCAGATCCTGGCCGACGAAGTAGTAGGCATCGAAGCGGTCTTCCTGATGCTGCAGGATGGCCTGGTCCGGCTGCCGCAGGTCGTAATCGCCATTGCTCCAGGTGTTGCGCAACATGCCCCAGCCGCGATTGCTGAGCAGCATCGGTGCCGGGCTGGGGCGGTCGCCCTCTTCCCAGCCGCCGGAGTAGGAAATCTCCAGTTCGTGCCCCTTGAAGACATAGCGGCCGTTCTGCTGGCCGCCGCCGAAGAATTGCTCCTGCGGGGTGCTGGACAGCACCTGCACGGTCTGCCGCGCGTCCAGATCCAGCGGCTGCAATTCCTGCCACAGCAAAATGCCCTTGCCGGCCTGGATGCGCTCCAGTGCCAGCCGCAAGGGATTGCGCTGGATGTGCAGCACCAGCGCCGGGGTGCGGATGCGCAATTCGCCGGCATCTTCTTCCAGCGTCGCATCCACCGGCACCGCTGGCTGCGGCAACACGATGGGCGCGGCCTGGTCGCCGGCCGGCAGCAACTTGCCATCGCGGCCGGCCTGCACCCGCAGCAGATCGGCACGCAGCACGCTGACCCGCACGCGCGTGCCGTTGGCGGTGGTGATGTCCCACGCCGCCGCCGCACCGCTGTCCGTCACCGGCGCGATGCTGCGCACGGCCCCCACGGCGGTGGCGTGGACGGCGGGGTTCACCGCCAGCAGCGCAACCAGTGCCGCCGCAAGCAGACCGCGCGGGCGAAGCGCGCGACGGCAGGCCATGGTCTGCCCGGGCAGGCTCTGGCGCAACGCGCGCGGGCGAGAGACCTGGATCGACATGCAACACCCCCGGAAAATGCGCCAGCAACGGCATTGGACAAGCAGCGGGGCGACTGTAGGCCAGTGTTTTTCGCAAAGTCAATAGAAAGGAAACAAAAAAGAAAGATAAACGTGATGATCGAAAGTTTATTTTGTTGCGGTGTTTCGCAATCGCGCATTCATGTTGGTATGCA
>JAGWUF010000011.1 GCA_028868545.1 Lysobacteraceae bacterium
CGCCCGCCAACGTGACCGGTGCCCCCGTGCCATTGCAGCTGGCCTATCGGCAAGCACCCGCACCCAGCTACCCGCGAGCCGCCTTGCTTCACAACCTGTCCGGCACCGTGCTGCTGCAGGTGCTGGTGGATGAAAACGGCCACCCGCTGGACGTGACCGTGGCCCGCAGCAGCGGCCACCGCGAACTGGATGAAGCCGCGCGACTGCAGGTGCTCAAGCGCTGGAGCTTCCAGCCCGCCACCCGGAACGGTCGGGCGGTGCAGGCGCTGGGCCTGGTGCCAATCGAGTTCAACCTGCAACGCTGACCGCACGGCATCTTCAGGCACGCAACGCCGTCGCCGCACCGGAAACCCCGGCGCGGCGACGTCATGCATCCGCCATTCAGCGCCGCGCCACCGGTTTGGGTTGCGCTGCGGCTGCTTGCTGGCGCGCGGCCACCTGCGCCCGTGCCGGTACTGCGCCGCCCAGACTGATGCGGTCGCGGTTCTTCTCCACCGTCTTCAGGCCCACGCCCTTGACCTCGGCCAATTGTTCGGCGCTGCGGAAGGCACCATGCGTCTTGCGGTAGTCGACGATGGCCTGGGCCTTGGACGGGCCGATGTTGAGCAGTACGCGGTCGAGAGTGGCGACATCGGCGGTATTGATGTTGACGGTTTCCCCGGCGATGGCGGCACCAGCCAGCGCAAAGGTCAGGGCGAGCGAGGCCAGCAGGGTGTTCAGGAATTTCATGACAGTCTCCTTTGAGGTTTGAGTGATCCGGCTGCACGTGGTGAACCGGCAGTGACAGAGTCGCGCCATCGCGATGCCGGCGGGATCGGCGGGTACCGCACGCATGACCACGGCTTCGCCCCGTCGGCGGGTAGGAAAACCCCGCTGCAGACCCTGATCGCATCGACCCAACCGCATCGGACTCCATGTCTGCATAACCGACGTTCCTTTCCTTTGCCGTGGTGCAGTCCCTAGCCTGCAACGGCATCCTCACGTCGTTGCCACCATGTCGCAGCTTTCCGCCAGTCCCCTGCCCGCTCCCCTGACCTCCCCGCAGGCGCACTTGCTATCGCAATTTGCCGCCGATGCCGACCGCAACACCTTGCTGTGGGCCTCCGGCTACCTGGCCGGCATCGCTCGGGCACCACTGCCAACGGAACTGGCGCTGGCCACGGCCAGTGCCGCACCTGCCAGCGTGCGCCCGGCCACCATCGTGTTCGGCAGCCAGACCGGCAATGCCCGGCGCGCGGCCGAAGCCCTGCACGCGCAGCTGGAAGCCGCCGGCCTGCCCGCACGCCTGTTGCGTGCCGATGCCTACCCCACCCGCGAGCTGGCCCACGAAACCGTGTTGTTCGTGGTCATCAGCACCCAGGGCGAAGGCGATCCGCCGGACGACGCGATCGGCCTCACCGAATTCCTGCTGGGCAAGCGCGCGCCGAAACTGCCGCAGCTGAAGTTCGCGGTGCTGGGGCTGGGCGATTCGTCCTACGCCGATTTCTGCGGCATCGCGCGCAAGCTGGATGCACGCCTGGCCGAACTGGGCGGCAGCCGCGTGCAGGCGCTGGGCGAGGCCGACCTGGAGATCGACACGGTGGCCGCGCCGTGGCGCGAGCAAGCGCTCGCGCACGCCAGGACGCTGCTGAAGCCGGCGACCACGCCGCATCTGGCCACGGTCACGCCGCTGCGCCCGCACGCCGCCCCGGCGTGGACGCACGAACACCCCTTCGCCGCCAGCGTGCTGGCCAACCAACGCCTCACCGGGCGCGAGTTCAAGGGCACTGGGTTCCGGCGTTACGTTTTGGCGGACAAGGACGTTCGCCATCTGGAAGTGTCGCTGGAAGGCAGCGGCCTGCACTACGAGCCCGGCGACGCGCTGGGCATCGTGCATCGCAATCCGGCATCGGTGGTGGATGCCGTGCTGGACAGCTTGCGTCTGGAGGGTGATTCGGCTGTCACCCACGACGGCCAGACCCTGCCACTTTCGCAATGGCTGGCGGAACAGCGCGAACTGACCCGGCTGTCGAAACCCTTGCTGGCCACGCTGGCCGAGCGCACCGACGCGGCCGACCTACGTGCATTGCTGGCGCCGGGCAATGCCGCATTCGCTGCGCTGCTGGAGGATCACCAAGTGATCGACGCGCTGCGCCGCTGGCCGGCCGACTGGGATGCCGCCGCGCTGGTCGCCGCGCTGCGCCCGCAGGCGCGCCGCCTGTACTCCATCGCCTCCAGCCGCAAGCGGGTGGGCGAGGAAGCCCATCTCACCCTCGACGTGCTGCGCTACCGGGCGCACGGCCATGGCCACCTCGGTGCCGCCAGCGGGTTTCTGTCGGCACTGGAAGAAGATGCGGCGCTGCCGGTCTACATCGAACCCAACGAACGCTTCCGCGTGCCCTTTGATGCCAGCCGCGACATCATCATGGTCGGTCCCGGCACCGGCGTGGCGCCGTTCCGCGGCTTCGTGCAGGAACGCGCCGAAACCGGCGCCAGCGGCCGCAACTGGCTGTTCTTCGGCGCCCGCCACTTCAACACCGAATTCCTCTACCAGACCGAGTGGCAGGACGCGCTGGCCAAAGGCGAACTGCACCGACTCGACCTTGCGTTCTCGCGCGACCAGGCCCAGCGCATCCATGTGCAACAGCGCCTGCGCGAGCAGGGCCGCGCCGTGTACGAATGGCTGCAAGGCGGCGCGCATTTCTACGTCTGCGGCGCAATCCGGATGGGCAAGGACGTGCACGCCGCGCTGCTGGACATCGTGGCCGCACACAACGGCGGCGATGCCGAAGCGGCAGCGGATTTTCTTTCCACCCTGCAACGCGAAGGGCGCTACGCCCGCGATGTGTACTAAGCAGAAGGCCACCCCATGAGCCACCCTTCCGTCGAAAAAATCAAACTGGAAAGCCGCCGCCTGCGCGGCACGCTGGCTGAAGGCTTGGCTGATGCCACCACCGGTTCGCTGAACTTCGAAGACCAGCGCACCATCAAGTTCCACGGCAGCTACCAGCAAGACGACCGCGACCTGCGCGACGAACGCCGCCGGCAGAAACTCGAACCCGCGCACCAGTTCATGATCCGCATCCGCGCGCCGGGCGGCGTGTTCACGCCGAAGCAATGGCTGGGGATGGATGCCATCGCCACCACCTACGCCAACCATTCGCTGCGCGTGACCACCCGGCAGACCTTCCAGATCCACGGCGTCATCAAGCGCGATCTGAAAGAAACCATGCAGGCCATCAACGCCGCCACCCTGGACACCATTTCCGCCTGCGGTGACGTCAACCGCAACGTGCTGAGCGCCAGCAACCCGCAGCGCTCGCAACTGCACGCACAGGTGCACGACTGGGCGCAGCGGCTGTCGGCGCACTTCAAGCCGGCCACCCGCGCCTATTACGAAGTGTGGTTGGACGAGGAGAAGGTGACCGAGAGCGGCGTCGAGCACGAACCGCTGTATGGCGATGCCTACCTGCCGCGCAAGTTCAAGATCGCCATTGCGGTGCCGCCGGACAACGACGTGGACGTGTTCGCCAACGACCTGGCGCTGATCGCGATCGTCGATGCGGCGGGCGAGCTTGCCGGCTTCAACGTCGGCATCGGCGGCAGCATGGGCGCCAGCCACGGCATCAAGGAGCACTATCCGCGGGTGGCCAATATCATCGGCTTCGTGACGCCGGAGCAGGTATTTGCAATCGCCGAAGCCGCGATCACCGTGCAGCGTGACCTGGGCGACCGCGAGGACCGCAAGCACGCGCGCTTCAAATACACCATCGACGACCACGGCAGCGACAGGATCACGGCGCTGATGCAGGAGCGCACCGGCTTCACACTGCAACCCGCGCGGCCCTATCACTTCGACCACAACGGCGACCGCTTCGGCTGGGTGGAAGGCGAGGACGGCCTGTGGCATCTCACCCTGTCGTTGCCGTCGGGCCGCATCGCCGATACCGAAGGCCGCCCGCTGCTGACCGGCCTGCGCGAAATCACCAGAATCCACACCGGCGAATTCCGCCTGACCTGCAACCAGAACGTGATCATCGCCGGCGTACCGGCCACGCAACGTGCGCAGATCGACGCGTTGGTGGCGCAGTACGCGCTGGACCGTGAAAACAATGCCCCCAGCGCGCTGGCACGCGCGGCGGTGGCCTGCGTGGCGCTGCCCACCTGCGCGCTGGCGATGGCCGAAGCCGAGCGCTACCTGCCCACCTTCCTGCGCGTGGTGCAACCACTGCTGGACAAACACGGGCTGCGTGATGCGCCCATCGTGCTGCGCATTTCCGGCTGCCCCAACGGCTGCTCGCGGCCGTATCTGGCGGAGATCGCGCTGGTCGGCAAGGCGCCCGGGCGCTACACCCTGATGTTGGGCGGCGACCACCGCGGCACCCGCCTCAACACCCTGTATCGCGACAACATCAGCGAAGCGCAGATCGTCGAGGCGCTGGACCCGCTGCTGGGCCGTTACGCCGGCGAGCGCGAAGTCGGCGAACACTTCGGCGACTTCCTGCACCGCGCCGGCATCGTCGCGCTGCCGCCCTATCCCACCCACGTCCGCGTCGATCCGGCCGAAGGCCGCTGACCCTCCCCATACGTCCCCACACGCCATGAGCCCGCTTCTTCATCCCGACGCGCTGCCCGCCGATGCACTGGCCGACATCAACGGCCAGCTGGCCAGCCTGTCTGCCCCGCAGCGCATCGCCTGGGCGCTGGAGAACCTGCCCGGCACGCATGCCCTGTCCACCAGCTTCGGGGTGCAGTCGGCGGTGTCGCTGCACCTGTTTTCGCACTGCGCGCCGGGCCTGCCGGTGATCATGGTGGATACCGGCTACCTGTTCCCGGAAACCTATCGCTATGCCGACCAGCTGACCGACCTGCTGGGCCTGAACCTGCAGGTGTTCCATCCGGACATCGGCAATGCGTGGATGGAGGCGCGGCTGGGCAAGTTGTGGGAAGCCGGCAGCGACGGCATCGCCCGCTACAACCAATTGCGCAAGGTGGAACCGATGCAG
The DNA here is from genome assembly GCA_028868545.1 of Lysobacteraceae bacterium. Lineage (GTDB taxonomy): Bacteria > Pseudomonadota > Gammaproteobacteria > Xanthomonadales > Xanthomonadaceae > Thermomonas. The sequence goes on from JAGWUF010000011.1 coordinate 4,986, forward strand.
CGCGCGCTGCGTGCGCTGGACGTGCGCTGCTGGCACGCCGGCCTGCGCCGCGAGCAGGCGGCCACGCGCAAGGACATCGCCATCCTCGACATCAAGGACGGGCGTTTCAAGTTCCACCCTATCGCCGACTGGTCGGACCTCGACATCGGCAGCTACATCCTCCAGCACGACCTGCCGGAACATCCGCTGCTGCGCCAGGGTTACGTCTCGGTGGGCGACGTGCACACCACCCGCCCGTTGCAGCCGGGCATGGATCCGGGCCAGACCCGCTTCTTCGGCCTGCGCCGCGAGTGCGGGCTGCACTTCGACCTGTAACGGCGGGCCGCGTCAGTCCTGCGCCTGCCAGCGCGGCGGTTGCGGCCAACTGGGCAACTGGTTGCCCTCCAGGATGCGGCGCAGGTCCTGGCGGTCGATCTGCGGTGCCAGGCCCTGCAGCAACTCCAGCGCGTATTCGCGCAGCACGCGGCCGCGCGGCACGATCGCCCAGGTGATGCACTCGGGCAATTCCAGCGGCGCCGGGATCACGCGCAAATCATCGTCCTCGCGCATGTTCACCGCCATTTCCGCCAGCAGGCCAGCGCCCAGGCCGGTGCGGACATAGGTCTTGATGAGGTTGGCGTCGCGCGCGGTCATCGCGATCTGCGGGGTGACGCCGGCCGCGGCGAACGCGCGCTGCAACGACGATTCCGGCAGCGTCGACGACTCGTAGGAAATCAGCGGGAAGCGCGACAGCTCCAGCAGGCTGGGGGCACGCCCCTTGGCCACCAATGGATGCGATTTTGGCACCAGCAACACCCGCTGCCAGCGGAACAGAGGCACTGCGATGCCATTGGTCTGCGGCGTGCTGCCGGCGGTGCTGATCATGCCGAAGTCGGCTTCGTCGAGCTTTTCCAGCACTTCCGCATCGCCCGCCGCAAACAAATCCACGCTGACCTGCGGGTAGCGACGTGTCACATCGGCAATGACATTCGGCAGGACATACCGCGCCTGCGTGTGGGTGGTGGCCAGCAGCAGGCGGCCCCGGAATTCGCCGCGTTCATTGGCGGCATAACTGCGGATATTGGCCGCCTCGGCCAGGATCTTGCGGGCGCTGTCGATGATCTTCACGCCGGCCGGGGCCACGCCTTCCAGGCTGCGCCCGCGCCGCAGGAACAGCTGGAAGCCCAGCTCGTCCTCCAGCTGCTTGAGCTGCTTGGACAGCCCCGGCTGGGTGGCGTGCACGCGCTCGGCCGCCTGGGTGATGTTGAAGTTGGAGTCGGCGATGGCGACGAGGTAGCGGAGCTGGGTCAGGGTCATGGCAGCGGCTCTATTTATCGCTATATGCAGATATAGCGATGAAGTATATCGAAGATGACAGGCATTTCCAGACAAGGCTTATGCCTGTGGAGAATAAGCAAAAACCGGGTCGCTATTTCCCTGTTCCGACCAACGGTTCTAGCGTGTCCGCATGGCAAGTACCCTTCCACCCGCACTGTTCCCGCTGTTCCTCGACCTGCGCGACCGCCGCGTGCTGGTGGTGGGTGGCGGCAGCGTGGCCGCACGCAAGGTGCCCGCGTTGCTGGACGCCGGTGCCGAGGTCGTCGTGGGTGCGCCCGCCCTGGGCGAGGCGCTGGCCACGCTGGCGCAGCAGGGCCGGATCCGGCACCGGGCCGGCGCGTTCGCCCCGGAATGGCTGGATGCTGCGTGGCTGGTGATCGCCGCCACCAACGATGCCGCCGTCAACCGCCGGATTGCCGACGCCGCACAGGCACGCCGCATCTTCATCAACGTGGTGGACGATGCCGAGCTGGCCAGCGCCCAACTGCCCGCCCGCGTGCAGCGCGGGCCGTTGCAGGTCGCGATCTCCAGCGGCGGCGCATCCCCCATGCTGGCGCGGCATCTGCGCGAACAGCTGGAAACCCGCTTCGATGCCTCGTTGGGGGCGCTGGCGCAACTGCTGGCCGAACTGCGCATGCGCATCCGCAGCCGGCTGACCGACCTGGGCCAGCGGCGCGCCTTTTTCGAACGGGTGCTGGCCGGCCCGGCGCAAGCCTTGCTGCGGCGTGGCGATGCGCAGGCCGCACGGCATGCCATCGAGGCTGAGCTGCATGCCATCCCGCCGCCCCGCACCGGGCGCGTGGCGTTGGTGGGGGCCGGCCCCGGCGACCCCGGCCTGCTGACCCTGCGCGCGCTGCGCCTGCTCAACGAGGCCGACGTGATCCTGCACGACCGGCTGGTGAGCGCGGACGTGCTGGCGCTGGCGCGCCGTGATGCGCTGTGCATCGACGTGGGCAAACGCGTGGGAGGCAACCACGACGCCACCCAGCGGCACATCCACGCACTGCTGCTGGAACACGCCCGCGCCGGCCAGCGCGTGGTGCGCTTGAAGGGCGGCGATGCGTTCGTGTTCGGGCGTGGCGGCGAAGAACTCGAAGCGCTGCGCGAAGCCGGCATCGACTATGAAGTGGTGCCCGGCATCACCGCCGCCACCGCTTGCGCGGCCTATGCCGGCATCCCGCTGACCCATCGCGAGCACGCGCAATCCGTGCACCTGCTCACTGCGCAGACGCGCGACGGCGACGCCGAGCACGACTGGCACGCGCTGGCGAAACCCCACCAGACGCTGGTGTTCTACATGGGCGTGCAGGGGCTGGCGCAGCTGCGTGACAGGCTCATCACCCACGGGCGCGCAAGCTCCACCCCGGTGGCGCTGGTGGAAAACGGCAGCCACCCGCAGCAGCGGGTGATTGCCGGCACGCTGGCGCAACTGCCGGAACTGGCAACCGCGCACGGCGCGCGCGCACCTGCCTTGTTGGTGGTGGGCGAAGTGGCGGCGCTGGCCACCCGCCTGCACTGGTTCGGGCTGCCGCCTCTCACGCTGGCCGACGCCCGATGTCCGGACGCCGCCCTCGCCCACGCCGCCTGATCTCCCCATCGCATCCCAAGGATCCATCGCCATGACCATTTACAACAGCATTACCGATGCCATCGGCAACACCCCCGTCATCAAGCTCAACCGGCTGGCCCCCAGCCATGCCACCGTCTACGTGAAGGCCGAATCGTTCAACCCCGGCGGCTCGGTGAAAGACCGGCTGGCACTGGGCATCATCCTCGATGCCGAACGCCGTGGCGTGCTCAAGCCCGGCGACACCATTGTGGAAGCCACCTCCGGCAATACCGGCATCGCGCTGGCGATGATCGCCGCCGCGCGCGGCTACAAGTTCGTGGCGGTGATGACCGAAACCTTCTCGATCGAGCGCCGCAAGGCGATGCGCGCCTACGGGGCCAAGGTCATCCTGACCCCCGCCGCCGCGCGCGGCACCGGCATGGTGGAAAAAGCGAAGGAGCTGGCGGAAAAACACGGCTGGTTCTGGGCCAGCCAGTTCACCAACCCGGCCAACCCGGCCTACCACCGCCAGACCACCGCCGCGGAAATCCTGCGCGACTTCGCCGGCAAGCGGCTGGACTTCTTCGTCAGTGGCTGGGGCAGTGGCGGCACCCTCACCGGCGTGGGCGAAGTGCTGAAAGCCGCACGCCCGGACACCCGCATCATCGGCACCGAGCCGGCCGGCGCGGCGCTGCTGAAAGGTGACGAATGGAAGCCGCACAAGATCCAGGGCTGGACCCCGGACTTCGTGCCCGCCGTGATCAACCGCAACGCTTATGACGAACTGCGCACGGTCAGCGACGAAGACGCCATCGCCACCTCGCGCCGGCTGGCTGCCGAAGAAGGCATCTTCGTCGGCATCAGCGCCGGTGCCACCGCCGCCACCGCGCTGAAGATCGCGGAAACCGCACCGGCCGGCAGCGTGCTGCTGGCGATGCTGCCGGACACCGGCGAGCGCTACTTCTCCTCGCCGCTGTGGGGTGAGTTGAACGAGGGCAGCGACGACGAGTGGTTGGCATCGTTGTGATTTTTTCCTTCTCCCCTTGTGGGAGAAGGTGCCCGAAGGGCGGATGAGGGGGCACTTTTTGCGGCCCGCCAAGAGCACCCTCTCCCGCCCTTCGGGCACCATCTCCCGTAAAGGGAGAGGGAACAGCAAACTCACGATCGCCCGTACACATCCTCATAGCGCACGATGTCGTCCTCGCCCAGATAATCGCCGGACTGCACTTCGATCAATTCCAGCATGTCTTGGCCGGGATTTTCCAAGCGGTGTTTTGCACCAATCGGAATGTAGGTGCTCTGGTTGGCGAACAATTCGAACACGTCGTTGCCGCGCGTCACCCGCGCGGTGCCGCGCACCACCACCCAGTGCTCGGCGCGACGCTGGTGCGACTGCAGCGACAGCCGCGCGCCCGGCTTGACCTTGATCCGCTTGACCTGGAAGCCGTCGGCCATGTCGATGGAATCATAGCTGCCCCACGGCCGATGCACTTCGCGATGCAGCACCGCCTGCGAACGCTGCTCCGCCTTCAGCTGCGCCACCACGTCCTTGACCTGCTGCACCCGGTCCTTGCGCGCCACCAGCACCGCATCGTCGGTTTCCACCACCACCAGATCGTCCACCCCCACCAGCGCCACCAGCCGCCGCGCGTAGGCGTAGCTGTTGCGGCTGTCGATGGACACCACGTCGCCGTGGTGCGCATTGCCATCGGCATCCTGCTCGCTCACTTCCCACAGCGCCGACCACGAGCCGACATCGTTCCAGCCGATGTCCACCGGCAGCACGCAGGCGGCATCGGTCTTCTCCATCACCGCATAGTCGATGGAATCCGACGGACAGGCGGCAAACGCGACCTTGTCCAGGCGGATGAAATCGCCATCGCGCGCCGCCGCGTCGAACGCCGCGCGCACCGCCGCCACGATGTCCGGACGGAAGCGCTGCAACTCGTCCAGATAGCGCGAAGCGCGCAGCAGGAACATGCCGCTGTTCCAGTAATAGCCGCCGTCGTCCAAGTAGCGCTGCGCGGTGGCCGCATCGGGCTTCTCGACGAAGCGCAGCACCTTGCGCACGCCTTCTCCGGCGGCAGCCTCGATATAGCCGAAGCCCGTTTCCGGCGCGTCCGGCACGATCCCGAAGGTCACCAGCGCGCCCGCCTCCGCCGCCGGCAGCGCCTGCCGCACGGCGGCGCGGAACGCCTCGCCATCGCGCACCACATGATCGGACGGCAGCACCAGCAACAACGCATCCTCGCCACCAGCCAGCGCCTGCAGTGCCGCCGCCGCGATCGCCGGCGCGGTGTTGCGGCCCAGCGGTTCCAGCACGATCGCCGGGGTGGGCGCACCGATCTGGCGCAGCTGTTCGGCGACCAGGAAGCGATGATCTTCGCCGGCCACGACAATCGGCCCATTGAGAGCGTGCGCGGCATCGGCAAGATCGGCCACCCGCTGCCAGGTGGCCTGCAGCATGGTGTCGCTACCGGCCAGCGGCAGGAACTGCTTGGGGTAGGCCTCGCGCGAGAGCGGCCATAACCGCGTACCGGAACCGCCGGACAACAACACGGGCTGCAACGTCGCCATATCTGCCTCGCTGGAATCGAAGCGGCAGTTTACCCTTTGCCCATGAGCAGCCCCGCAACCGACGACCGCGCCACCCTCCGCCTGCACTGGGCCCGCCACGCGCTGGGCAATGCCGATGCCGGGCTGGAACGCGCTTCCACCGACGCCGGCTTCCGCAGTTACTGGCGCAGCGTCGGCGCCACGGCGTCGCGGATCGTGATGGACTCGCCGCCGGGTCAGGAGGACGTGCGCCCGTGGCTGCGCATCCGCGACCTGCTCGACGCCGGCGGCGTGCGCGTGCCGCAGGTACTGGCGCGCGATGTCGAGGCCGGCTTCCTGCTGCTGGAAGATCTCGGCGGCCCGACCGTGGCGCAGCTGATCGACGACGCCAACGCCGATGCGCACATGGACGCCGCGATCAGCCAATTGCTGCGACTGCAGTCGCTGGCGCTGCCGGCGGACATCCCGGTGTTCGGCGAGGCCCTGCTGCAACGCGATGCCGGGCTGTTCGAGGACTGGTTCATCCGCCGCCACCTCGGCATCGAACTGGGCTGCGGCGACAGCGAGCGGCTGGAGCTGGCGCAGCGCCGATTGATGGACAACGCGCTGGCGCAAGCGCGGGTGCCGACGCATCGCGACTACATGCCGCGCAACCTGATGCCCGTCGAAGGCGGCCCGGCGGTGCTGGATTTCCAGGACCTGGTGCTGGGCCCGATCGCCTACGACCCGATGAGCCTGCTGCGCGATGCCTTCCTGAGCTGGCCGGAATCCCGCGTGGAAGGCTGGCTGCACGCCTATCACGCACGCGCCATCGCCGCCGGCCTGCCGGTGCCGGGGCTGGCCCGGTTCCTGCGCGATGCCGACTGGTGCGGCGTGCAGCGGCACCTGAAGATCCTCGGCATCTTCGCCCGCCTGCACCATCGCGACGGCAAGCCGCGCTATCTCGCCGACGCGCCGCGCTTCTTCACCTATCTCGATGCGGTGGTGCCGAAATACCGCGCACTGGAGCCGCTGCACGAACTGCTGGAACGCACCATCAAGCCCGCATTCGCGAAGGTGGCCGCATGAAGGCGCTGATCTTCGCCGCCGGTCTGGGCGAGCGCATGCGCCCGCTCACCGACACCACCCCCAAGCCGCTGCTGCGCGTCGGCGGCAAGCCACTGATCGAATGGCATCTGGAAAAGCTGGCGGCGCTGGGTGTCGATGACGTCATCGTCAACACCAGCTGGCTGGCCGAACAATTCCCCCGAGCGCTGGGTGACGGCACACGCTGGGGCTTGCGCATCCATTGCGTGTACGAAGGCGATACCCCGCTGGAAACCGGCGGCGGCATGTGGAACGCACTGCCGCTGCTGGGCGATGCGCCCTTCCTGCTGGTCAATGGCGATGTGTGGACGGACTTCGATTTCGCCGGCCTGCCGCGCGAGCCGCGCGGGCTGGCGCATCTGCTGATGGTGGACCGGCCGCCGCAGGCAACTCACGGCGACTTCGTCCTTGTGCCCCTCTCCCCCCGGGAGAGGGATTGGGACGAGGGTTCTGAGCAGCAGGGCAACGATGCCCATGCCGAACCCTCATCCGCCCCTTCTGGGCACCTTCTCCCGGAGGGAGAAGGAACCAAGTTGACCTATGCCGGGATCGGCGTTTACCGCCCCCAACTGCTGGACGGCTGGCGCGAGGTGATCCGCGAACCGCAGCACGCCAACGGCAAACCGAAGTTCCCGCTGGCACCGCTCCTGCGCGCGCGCATGGCCGGCGGCGCAATCAGCGGCGAACACCATCGCGGGCGCTGGACCGACGTGGGCACGCCGGAGCGGTTGCAGCGGCTGGATGTCGAACTACGTCGCTGACCGACAATCAATGCAGCTGTACCAAGCCCGTCTGCGCGCGCTGGAGCACCGGCAGGTCTGGGTCAGCGTGCCGCCACAGCCCCAGCAGCTCGGAATACGCCGCCACTGCCGCAGTGCGATCGCCGGCACCTGCCAGAGCTTCGGCCAGGTGCAGCCGTGCCATCGGTGCGACCGGATAATTCATCGCCAGCCCGCGATGAGCCAGGATCTTCCGGAATTCGCCAGCCGCCTGCGGATAATCGCGGGCCGCGAGATAGCTCTCGCCGCGCACGTAGATCGAGTACAACGAGGCCCAACCAAGCTGGCTGGAGCGTGTCACCCCCAGCTCGAAACGCCCGCTGCTGCGCAACTGCGCAAGAGCATCAGTCGCATCCCCATGTGCAAGCGCCAGCTGCGCACGCAGGGTGGGCAGGTAATTGCGCTGGACCAGGGTGTCTTCCGGGTATTGGCTTGCCAACTGCGATACCAGTGTCTCGGCCCGGGCTTCGGCGCCGGACATGGCAAACGCAAAGGCGGCACCAAACAGCACGTCACGCGCAGGTACTTGTTCAAGGGCGCGTTGCGCACTCTGCTGGGCCTCGGCCGGATAGCCGTACAACGCCTCGCGCACGGCGGCCATCGCCAGATAGGCGGCCACCGGCTCCTGCCCGCCGGCATGCGCGGCGGCATCGATCGCCTGCTGGCTCAGCCGACGGGCATCCCCCAGCCGTCCTTCGTAAGCGGCCGTTTCCGCTGACGCTGCCAGCAATTGATCCTCGAACCCCGCCTGCCCGCGGGTGGCGGCCAATTGCTGCGCCATGCCTGCCGCATCCTGGCGCAGGAATGCGAGTTGGTAGCGGTCGATGGCGAACAGCAAGGACTGCAAACCCGACCGCCGCGCCTGCATATCGATCGCGTGGGCGGCATCGAACCGGTCCAGCGCGATGTAGTTGTCCATCAACAATGCATACGGAACCGCATTGGCCGGCACCATCCGGATGGCTTGGCGTCCATGCGCGGCGGCCTGCTCGAAGTCGCCCTGCACCGGCAGGATCGAGCCTGCCAGCAGGATGTGCGGCATCGCCGCGCGCGGGTAGGCCTGCAGCCAGGTGCGGCAGGCCTGCGCCGCTAGGTCGATGTCGCCGGTACCGGAACGCCCGTAGCGGGCGGTGATGAAGTAGCGTTCCGGCTCGCTGACATGCTCGCGCAGTGCATAGGCGCGGCGTGCGTAGTCGGCGGCGATCCGCGATTCGCCGAGATTGGTGTACTCGATGGTGAGCACGCCATAGGCCAGCGCGAAGTCCGGATCGAGTTCGATTGCACGCTGGAACAACGGGATCGCCGCCAACGGATCCTTGCCGGTCCACAAGGTGCGCATGCCCACGCTGTAGGCTTTCAGTGCTTCCAATGACGATGTCGTGGCCTGCTCCAGCGGCACGTCGGTGCGGCGCACGCTGGCCAAGGCCTCGCCCAGTTGTTCGCGCAAGCGTGCCGAGGCAGTACCTAGGGACGCCAACACCTGGTTCTTGTCGGGCGCGTCCACCTCCGTGCTGGCGATCGTATCCCCGGTGGCGCAGTCCAGTGCCCGCAAGGTGATCTGGTAGGGCGTGCCGACCTGCGCGATCGCACCGGTAACCACCGCCCTGGCACCAACCCGCTGGCACAGGTCGCGCGCCACCCCGGGAACCAACCGCGCATCGACCGATCGCCCCATCATCACCAGCGCCTGCCGCACGCGTCCTTCGCTGACGAATGCGAGGAATGGCGACTGTTCAAGCTGCACCGACAGCCCCAGCCGCAGGGTATCGTCGAAGACCGCATCGCCGGTGCGGTTGTCGAATTCGGCCAGCACCAGCGTGTCGCGATCGGTCAATAGCCGCATCGGCGGCCGCAGCCGCATCCACCCGCCTATCGCGAGACCGGCGAGGGCCAGCCCACAGGCCAGTGCAATCCAGCGCACCGGCGTCGAACGCCAACGCGATGCCGATGCAACGGGGATCGCGCCCAGCGCCTCCGCCAGTTCAGTCGCCGACTGCCAACGCTGCGCCGGGTTCTCATGCAGGCAACGGGCGACGATGGCGTCGAGCCGACGCGACGACAGCGGGCGGCGCGCCACCCCGGCCCGGCCACCCACCAGCATCTCGTGCAGGACGCAGCCGAACGAATACAGGTCCGAACGCGGGTCGGCCGGCTGGCCGCTGCGCTGTTCGGGCGCGATGTAGTCCGGGGTCCCCATCGCATTGCCGGTGGCGGTGCCAGCGTCGTCGGCACTGAACCGGGCCAGGCCGAAATCCAGCAGCTTGATGCCGGGCGCCGACAGCATGATGTTGCCTGGCTTCAGGTCGCGATGGACAACGCCCTTGGCGTGCGCGGCGGCCAGCCCCGCCAGGATCTGCGCTGCGCAAGCGAGCGCTTCGGCGTGGGGCAGCGGGCCTTGCGCGATGCGCGCGGCCAGCGTGTCGCCTTCGACCAATTCCATCACCATGTAATCCGGACCGATGTCATACAGCGCGCAGATGTTGGGATGGTTGAGTGCGGCGATCGCCCGCGCCTCACCGAGGAACCACGCGCTGAAGCGTTCGCGCATGCGCTTGATCGCCACCGCGCGCCCCAGCCGCGTATCGACTGCCCGATAAACCTCCCCCATGCCACCTGCGCCGAGCCAGCGCTCGATGCAGTAAGGACCCAGCATGCTGCCCTCGGCCAACACGGGCGGCGCGGACTCCGCCAGCAGTGTCATCGCAACCGGAGCCAACGACCGCTCGAGGAAATCACTGCCGGTATCCTGCGCCAGCAGGGATTCAACCTCACGGCGCAGCGCGGGCTCGGCCGCATCCAGCAGTGCGGTGCGCCCTTCGGCAGGGCACTCGCACAGTGCGTGGTACAGCGCCATCACCTGCTGAACATGCAGCGAGTTCACGACCTGTGCACTCCCCGTGCATCGGTTCGATCAACTTCCTTCATGCGCGCCCAACTCCCGCAGCAGCCACGCTCTGGCAAATTCCCAATCACGGCGAACAGTGCGCGGCGATATTTCCAGCGTCGTCGCAACTTCGGCCTCGGTCAAGCCGCCGAAGTAGCGCAATTCGACCACCTGCGCCTGGCGCGGTGCCAGCCGGGAAAACCCGGTCAGGGCTTCGTCGAGGTCGAGGATGGCGCGATCCGGCAGCGCCGGCACCAACGCGGCCTCGTCCAGCGGCACATGCCGTACGCCGCCGCCGCGCTTGCCGGCACCCCGCGCCCGCGCCGCGTCCACCAGGATGCGACGCATCACCTGCGCCGCCACCGCGAAGAACTGCGCGCGGTCGCGCCAATCGACCGCCGCGACGTCGGTGAGCCGCAGATACGCCTCGTTGACCAGCGCGGTGGTCTGCAGCGCATCCGGGCGGCGCTCGGCGCGCATGTAGTGGTGCGCAATCCGGTGCAGTTCGGCGTACACGCGCCCGGTCAATTCGTCCAATGCCGACGTATCGCCGCGATTCCAGGCCTTCAGCAAGCCGGTGACGTCTGCTGCGGCTTCAGCCATGTGACCTCCCCCTGGTGGGCCCGAAAAAAAATTTCACCAGACATGGCCACATTCGTTGCGGATTTGCGCCTGTGCCTGGCAAGGGGAGCCAACGCCTGTCGCCGCCACCCCGGTGACGACGGTGCCATGCGGCAGGCCGGCAATCCCCCGAACCCACTCGCAGCGCGCACCACTGCGGGGTGCTGCCCATTCACCCAACCCTCGGGGACATCCGCATGAAGCACCGTCGAACCTCCCTCGCCGCCGCCCTGGCGAGTATAGCCATGCCCACCGCGCTGGCCTTGGCCTGTCCCGCCGCGCAGGCGCAATCCACCACCCCCACCGCCCCACCGCCCGCCGGCTTGTTCAGCCGGATGGTGGTGTTCGGCGACAGCTTCAGCGACAGCGGGAATTTTTCCATCGCCGCCGGCTATCCGGAGCCCTCGCGCTTCACCACCAATCCCGGCCTGGTGGCGGTGGAATACATCGCCAATTATTTCTCGATGCCGATCACGCCCTCGCTGCAAGGCGGCAGCAACTATGCATTCGCCCTCGCCAGCGTGCATGAAACGCCCCCGGACACGCCCCCCTTCGTGCCTTCGCTGCCCGACCAGTTGGCGATGAGCCTGGCATCCAGTGGCGGCAAGGCCGACCCGCACGCGCTGTACACGATCATCGGCGGTGCCAACGACGTGTTCAACAATTTCACCTTGGCAGGGATGGAGCTGATCACCCCGGAACAGGCGATGGCCAATTTGCAGGCCGATGCCCAGGCCGAGCTCGGCATGATCCAGCAACTCGACCAAGCCGGCGCGCGCTACGTGATGGTGGTCAACCTGCCCGACCTGGGCCTCTCGCCGGACGTGGTCGCACTGGGGCCGGAAGTGGCCGCGCAACTGACCGCGATGACCGCAGCCTACAACGCGACGCTGGAAGCGGGGCTGGACAATACCCGCATCAACGTGATCCCGGTCAACCTGTTCGCACTGTTCAACGAATTCGCCAGCCAGCCGGCCCGCTACGGCCTGAGCAATGTGACCGATGCAGCCTGCGGGGTTGGCGCGCTGTCCGTGGACTGCGGGCCGGAAGACTCGGGAGCGCCCTATACCTACGCACCGGGCACGGAGAACACCTACCTGTTCGCCGATTTCGGGCATCCGGGCACGGCCGCCCACCGCATGCTGGCGCAGTACGCGCAGTCGATCGTGATCGCACCGGGACAAATTTCCTTGCTTGCCGAAGCGCCGCTGGCGATGCAGGCCAGCATCCAGCGCACGCTGCAGGTACAGGCCCGGCTGGATGATCGGGATGGCAATGCCGGCTGGCGGCCCTGGATCGACGTCAGCCGCACCCGCCAGCGCCTGGATGCACAGGTGAATTCACCCGCCAGCCGCAATGCGGGCAACGTCCTGAGCGTGGGTGCCGATCTCCGGCCGATCCCCGCGCTGGCCGTCGGCGTGGCACTGAGCAGTGGCCGCCAGCGCGACACCTACGCAAGCAATGCGGGTGGCTTCCGGCTCACGTCCCGCGCGTTGACCGGCTATGCCAGCTGGAGCAACGGGCGCGCGTATTTGGGTGCCACTGGCAGTGTCGGCCAGCTGCGCTACCGCGACATCCTGCGCAACGTCCCGATCGGCCCCGACCTGCGCCAGGAAATCGGCAATACCGACGGTTCGCACACCACGGCGTCGATCGCCGGTGGTTGGTGGTTCGATGTCGGTAGCTGGAAGACCGGCCCGTTCGCCGACCTGACCTGGCAGCGGATCCGGGTGGACGGTTATCGGGAGGCCGGCAACGATTCGTCGGCGATGCAGTTCGGACGCCAGCGCCGCCAATCGCAGGTTGCCTCGCTGGGCTGGCAACTGCGCGGCCGGGTGCAGGCCGGCAACGCAATCCTGTATCCCTATGCCCGCGCAGCCTGGCATCACGATGCTGATGCGGATACGCGCGCAGTCAGCGCGGGCCTGGTCGGCATGGCTGGAACCTTCGCACTGGATGGCTACACCCCGGATCGGACCTGGGGCAGCCTGGATCTTGGCTTGGGTTGCGATTTCTCGTCGCGGCTGGCCGGCTGGGTGGGCTACAGCGGCCGGTTTTCCGACACCAGCCAACGCACGAACAGCCTGAATCTCGGCCTGCAACTGCGCTTCTGAACACTATCGGTGCGGCGGCCAGACAGGTCGCCGCCCGCATTCGCCAATCCCGCCGCCCGTCAGGCGACGTCGCCCAGCGCCTGCCGCAAAAACGGCACGGTCAGCCGGCGCTGCGCGGCCAGCGAGGCGCGATCCAGTCGCTCGAAGATGGCGGTCAGGCTGCCCAGGTCGCGGCTGCAGCGGCGCAGCAGCCAGTCCAACGCGGCCTCATCGAACTCCAACCCGCGCGCGGCGGCACGCTGGCGCAGCAGCTCGGCGCGGCCGGCATCGTCCAGCACCGGCAGCGCCCAGCGCGCGCATTGCGCCAGCCGCGAACGCAGATCCGGCAGCACCAGCGGCAGCGCGTCCGGCGCGGCGGCGGCGGCATACAACACGCCGCGCCCCGCATCGTGCAAGCGGTTGTGCAGGTCGAACAGCGCCACTTCATCGTCGCGGTTGCCGGCGATGGCGTCAACGTCGTCCACCGCCACCAGCCCGGCCCGCGCCAGCCCGTCCACCGCCGCGTGCACCCGTCCGCGCAGGCCGCGCAACGAGAGATAGGCGGGATGCGCACCCGCGGCCTCCACCTCGGCGACGGTGGCCAGCAGCAGATGGGTCTTGCCGGTGGCGTGCGCGCCGTGCAGGTAGAGGCCAGCGCTGGAAGTGCCGGCCGTCAGCGCACGCAGGGCCGCCACCAGGCCCGCCGGGGCATCGATATAGCGCGCCAGCCGCTGATCCGGCGGTGCGCGCAGCGCCAGCGGCAATTGCGGAACCAAGCCGTTCACCTCACTCGGCAGAACTGTCATCGTCCGCGGCCGGCATGCCCGCATCCAGCAGGATCATGGGCGTATCACCGGCATACAGCCGGCTCTGGCGATAACGCTCCTGTGCATAGCGCAGCAGCACGTTCACCACCGCCGCCACCGGCAGCGCCAGCAGCATGCCGAGGAAGCCGAACAAGGTGCCGCCGGCCATCACCGCGAAGATCACCGCCATCGGATGCAGGCCGATGCGATCGCCCACCAGCATCGGCGTGAGCAGGAAACTCTCGATCACCTGCCCCACGCCGAACACCAGCCCCACCCCGGCCAGATGCTGCCAGTCGCCGAATTGCACCAGCGCGGCGATGCCGCCGAACAGCACGATCGAGGCCGGCCCCAGATACGGCACGAAGGTCAGCAAGCCGGCGATCAGGCCGATCAGGATGCCCAGATCCAGCCCCACCAGCCACAACCCCAGCGCGTAGAGGATGCCCAGGATCAGCATCACCAGCAGCTGCCCGCGCATGAAGCCGCCCAGCACCTCGTTGGATTCCAGTGCCAGCCGGCGCACGGTGTCGAAATGATCGCGCGGCACCAGCAGGCCGATGCGGCCCACGATCAGGTCCCAATCGCGCAGGAAGAAGAACGTCAGCACCGGCAGCAGGGCGATGTTCGCCACCCAGCCCATCAGCGCGAACCCCGAGCGCGACAGGTAGCCCAGTACGTTGGCCGCCACCCCGCCGGCACTTTGCCAGTGCTCCTGCAACAGCTTGAACAGGCGGTCGGGATCCAGCCAGGTCAGGATTTGCAGGCCGGTGCGGTGCTCCACCCACGGCAGCGCGGTACCTACCAGCCAATCACGGTAATGCGGCAGCGACTGGACCAGGGTCATCACCTGGCTCTCCAGCACCGGCACCAGCAGGATGGAGACGATCACCAACACCAGCACCATCGCCCCGAACACCAGGATCACGGCGGTATTGCGACGGATCCTGCGCGCCTCCAGTCGATCCACCATCGGGTCGCCCAGCCAGCCCAGGATCGCCGCGAACACGAACGGGCTGAGGATCGGCGCCAACAGCCAGATCGCCCAGGCCACGCCCACGCCCACGGCCGCCCACTGCACGCGTCGGTAGAAGGTGGCGATGGTGGTCAGATCTTCGTCGCGGTGCATCTCAACCCCCACTCAGCAGGAAACTGGCGACTTGCGATGCGTCGCCATCCTCTGCATTGGTCTGCGACAACACCGTGCCACGATTGGCATATTTGCTGAAATTGCCGATCCCGGTGGCCAGTTCCAGATCCAGCTCGAGTACGTCCCGAGAGGCCGTGACCGGCACCACCCGGCGCACGATGCTCATCGAACCCAGATAGCCGGCCAGCCGCAGATAGTCATCGGCTGTGCGAACCCCCAGGATGCGTACCCGATACAGCCCCGGGCTGCCGCCGCTCCCGGCTCGTGCATAACGCTTGAACAAGGCATCGGCAGCACCGTCGGCGCCGCCAGCCATGGCCCGCCGGGCATCGGCATCACTGGTCTGCCAGTTGCCCAGGGTCTTGCCGTTGTCCACGAACACCCAGTCCGCCACCCAGCCGACCCCGCTGCGGCGCAGCTTGCCAATCAGCTGCATCGGCGGGCTGTACCGCTTCGACAAGGCAGTGACCGCCGCCGTGTCGCCACGCCAGATCGCACCGATGGCGGCCTGCTCGGCGGCATTGCCGGCCGGCAGGCCCAGCGCATACCCGCGCGCCTTGGCCTGGTCCAACGCCGCGCGGGCGGCATTCACCTGCCCCAGGCCCACCAGTCGCGGCCCGCTGCCGTCATCGATTCCCAGCCACAGCACCGGCTTGGGGTGTGGCAGCGGCCAGCTGGGCAGGCCCAGCATCGCCACCAGATCATCCACGTCCGCCTGCCTGAAGCGCACCACCAAGATGGTCTGGAAGCTGGGTGCGCCGCTCGCCGACACACCTTCATCCTGCCGATAGTCATAACCATCGACATAGGCTCTGGCTTTCGCCAACTCCTCGCGCACACCTGCACGCGCGGCCGCGCCACGATCGCCGGTGACATTGCCCAGCACTTGCAGCAAGGCCCGGGCGAAGGCCTTGTCGCGCTCGCCGTCGGTCTGGTTGCGCACCGGTACTTCGGCCTGATAGGCCCCCTGCGCCACCGCGCGGTCGCCTTCCACCCGTTGCGCCAGGGCATTGCCGGCCAGCAACCACAGCCCGGCCAGCAGCAACCCCGCCAGCCAACGCCCTGTCCACCATCGCCCCGTCAAACACGGCCCGGACATGCCGCGCGTCATTCGTTGCTGCCCTGCTTGCATCGCCATTCCTTGCCGGAAACCGGGTTACCGTGGGGAAATGGTGCCGCAGGCGAGCCGGCGCGTCCATGACCGGGCTGTGCGACTGCTAAAATTGGCGGTTCCCGCGCCTTCAGCGAGCCTGCCGTGACCGCCCAATCCAACTCCTCCCCCGGCCTGACCTACCGCGACGCCGGCGTCGACATCGATGCCGGCAACGCCGTGGTGGAACGCATCAAGCCGCTGGTGCGCGCCACCCTGCGCCCCGAGGTGCTGGGCGGAGTCGGCCTGTTCGGCGGCCTGTTCGACCTCGCCGGCCGCTACAAGGAGCCGGTGCTGGTGTCCGGCACTGACGGCGTCGGCACCAAATTGATCCTGGCCAAGCAACTGAACCGCCACGACAGCATCGGCCAGGACCTGGTGGCGATGTGCGTGAACGACGTGCTGGTGCAGGGCGCCGAGCCGCTGTTCTTCCTCGACTACTTCGCCACCGGCAAGCTCGACGTGGAGACCACCGTCAACGTGGTTGGCGGCATTGCCAAGGGCTGCGAGATCGCCGGCTGCGCGCTGATCGGCGGCGAAACCGCGGAAATGCCCGACATGTACCCGCCGGGCGAATACGACCTGGCCGGCTTCACCGTCGGCGCGGTGGAAAAGTCGAAGCTCATCGACTCCAGCAGGCTGCGCGCCGGCGACGTGCTGATCGGCATCGCCTCCAGCGGCCCGCATTCCAACGGCTATTCGCTGGTGCGCAGGATCCTCGAACGGGCGGGCAATCCACTGGACCTCGACCTCGGCGGCGTGACCCTGGCCGACGCGCTGATGGAACCCACCCGCATCTACGTCAAGCCGGTGCTGGAGCTGCTCTCGAAGCATGACATCCACGCCATGGCCCACGTGACCGGCGGCGCGCTGGTGGAGAAGATCATCCGGGTGGTGCCGCCGGGCCTCGGGCTGGAGATCGACACCGCCAGCTGGCCGCAGCCGGCGGTATTCGACTGGCTGCAGCGCGAGGGCGGCGTGGCGCGCGAGGAAATGTGGCGCACCTTCAATTGCGGCATCGGCTACGTGCTGATGGTCGCACCGGAAGCCGCCGCCGCGATCGGCGCCGACCTCGACCGGCTCGGCCTTGCGCACTGGCAGATCGGCCAGGTGGTGGCGGCCTCCGGCGAAGGCGAGCGGCTGCACATCCGCTGATGCCGGCCCGTCTCGCCATCCTCGCCTCCGGACGCGGCAGCAACCTGCAGGCGATCCTTGACGCAATCCAAGCCGGCACGCTGGACGCGCGCATCGCCGGCGTGTTTTCCGACAAGCCCGACGCGCCGGCATTGCAGCGGGTGCCCGAAGCATTGCGCTGGGCGCGCACGCCCAAATCCTGTGGCGGCCGCGACGCCTTCGACACGGTGCTGGCCGACGCGGTGGCCGCCTGCGCACCTGACTGGGTGGTCTGCGTCGGCTACATGCGCATCCTTGGCGACGCCTTCGTGCAGCGCTTCGCCGGCAAGATCCTGAACATCCATCCCTCGCTGCTGCCCAGGCACAAGGGCCTGCATACCCACCAGCGCGCGCTGGACGCGGGCGATGGCGAACACGGCGCCAGCCTGCATTTTGTCAACGCCGAGCTGGACGGCGGCGCGGTGATCGCGCAGGCGCGGGTGCCGGTGCATGCCGGCGACGATGCCGACGCGCTGGCCGCACGGGTGCTGGCAGTCGAGCATCCGCTGCTGCTGGAGGTGTTGCGGCTGGCCGCCTCCGGCCGCCTTGCTGAACGCGACGGCCACGCCACGCTGGATGGTCAGCCCTTGTTTACACCGCTGCCGCTACAGTCCCCCAAAGCCTGATGGTTCTGCCATCGCCTGCGAGTTCGACCCATGAAACTGCATCGTCCTGCCCTCGTCCTTGCCCTGCTGCTCGCCACCGCACCGGCGCTTGCAGTCAAACCCTTCGTGGCCGACTACACCGCCAGCTGGAAGGGGGTTTCGGCCAATGCCCGGATCACGCTGGCGCAAACCAGCGGCAATCGCTGGAACTACGAGCTGAATATCAACAACAGTCTGGGCAGCTCCCGGCAGGTCACGGTGTTCGATGAGCAAGGCGGGCAACTGCGCCCGCTTTCGGGCGTGGACACCACCCAGCTGCTGTTCAAGAAAATGCAGAAGAGCGCCAGCTACGACTGGGCCCAGCGTGAGGCGCGCTGGAGTGGCGACGTCAAACCCGACCGCGTCGGCCCGGTCAAACTGCAGGAAGGCGACATCGACGGGATGCTGCTGAACCTGGCCATCGTGCGCGACGTGGGAGCCGGCAAGCCGCTGACTTACCGAATGGTGGACAACGGCGTGGCACGCCCGCAGGTCTACCAGAACCTGGGCAAGGAATCGGTGACCATCGACGGCCAGTCGCGCAGCGCGATCAAGGTGGCGCGCAGTGATGACGACGGCAAGCAGATCATCGTCTGGGTCGTGGACGGCCTCCCCACCCCTGCCCGCATCCTGCAGCGCAAGGATGGCAAGGACGAGCTGGAACTGCTGCTGAAGTCGGTGCACTGAGCCCGATTGCCGGTTTCAGCGCCTCGGCAGATAACCCTGCGGATCCACCGGCTTGCCGTTGTAGCGGATCTCGAAGTGCAGCATGTCGCGGGTGGCGCCACTGCGCCCCATTTCCGCGATTTGCTGCCCCCCCTTCACCAACGCCCCTTCATTCACCAGTCGCGCGCGGTTGTGGCCATAGGCCGACAGCCACTGGTCGTTGTGCTTGATGATGACCAACTCGCCGTAACCCACCAGCCCGGCACCGGAATACACCACCACCCCATCGGCGGCGGCGCGCACCGGCTGCCCGGACTTGCCGGCGATATCCATGCCCTGCCGGGTGGGATCACCTGCCGCAAAACCGGACACCACGCTGCCATCGGCAGGCCACAACCACGCCAGAGTGCTGGCCACCGGCAGGCTGACGGCGGCGCTGGGAACTGCGGCAGAAACCGCCTGCGTGGGGGCTGGTTTTCCGGACGTTCCCGTTACCGATGCCGCTGTCGGTGCAGGAGTTGGCGCAGCTTCGCGCCCATCTCTGGGGTACAAGCGCAGTGTCTGTCCGGGATGAATGATGTAAGGCGGTGGAATGGCGTTCCACAGCGCCAGATCCAGCGCGGTGATGCCGTTCTCGGTGGCGATGCGGTACACGGTCTGCCCCGGCCGCACCACGGCGGTGGCCCCGTACTTGGGCTGCGACTGGCGCACCGGCGGCAAGGCCGGTGCGGCCGACCGGGCAACGGGATGCGCCGGGGTTGTCGAGCGCACCACCCGGCTGTGCCCGCACGCTGCCAGCAAACCGCATGCCGCAGCCAGCATCCACCAATGCCGTGTCTCCATGCCCCGTGTCTCCATGCCCCGTGCCTCCACGCCCCGTGCCTCCATGCCCGCCTTCATGCCCCATGCCCGCGCAGCACGAACCAGGCCACCAAACCGAGCAACAGCACCAGCGCCCCCCAACCGATATGTTCGATCCAGCGGTGCAGGACCCTCTCGGCGCGTTCGCCCCCCAGGCGAATGGCCAGCGCCAGCAGATAGACACGCTTGCCCCGGCCAATCAGCATGGCGAGCAGGAACGGCAGCATCGGCACGCCCACGATGCCGCTGGCCCAGGTGAACACCTTCATCGGGATCGGTGCAAACCCGCCCAGCACCAGCAGCCAGAACGCTTTCCACGGCGACTGTGCCACCACCTCGCGCAGGTGTGCCACTTGTGCGTCGATCTTGTCCAGCCAGCCCAGCGCAGCCAGCCCGGGTTTGACCAGCTCGTAGGCGTAATGCCCCAGCAGATAACCCACCACCGCCCCCAGCAGCGAAAACAGCAGGCTGATGGTGGCGAAGCGGAAACCGCGCCTGGGCTGGGCCAGGCACATCGGCCCCAGCATCACCTCCGGCATCACCGGAAACACGATGGCCTCGACGAAACTCAGCCCTGCCAGCAAGGCAGGGGCCCGCGGATGCTTCGACCATGCCAGTGCGCGTTGGTAAATCGGCCCGAACAGTTTCATCAATCGGTCATCCCCGACAGCAAAGGCACGAACACCACCGCGCCCAGTTCTTCCTGCACGATGCCGCCATCGGCCTGCTTGCGCAGGCACAGCAAGGTCTGCCCGCTGCTGGCACCCACCGGCGCCACCAGCACGCCACCAGGAGCCAGTTGCGCGAGCAGCGCCTCCACCAGCGCAGGGCCTGCCGCAGTGACGATGATGGCATCGAACGGCGCTTCCTCCGGCCAGCCGATGCGGCCATCGTCATGCTTGCTGCGCACATGCAGACCCAACCCGCGAAAGCGCTTGCGTGCAGTACGCAGCAACTCGCCAATCCGCTCGACGGTGAACACCTCCAGCCCCAGCGCCGCCAGCACCGCAGCCTGATAGCCCGAGCCGGTGCCCACTTCCAGCACCTTCTTCGGGCCATCGCGCAGCAGGGCTTCGGTCATCTTCGCCACCACGAACGGCTGCGAAATGGTCTGCCCGAACCCGATCGGCAAGGCATTGTTCTCGTAGGCACGCGAAGCCAGCACTTCATCCACGAACTGATGCCGAGGCACGGTGCGGATCGCATTGAGCACGCGCTCATCGGCAATGCCGCTGTTGCGCAAATCCTCGATCAGACGATCGCGCACGCGCTGGCCGGTCAGCCCCACGCCCACGTCGGCCGGCTGCAGCCGCATCCGCGCGGTCATGCTTGCACGTCCAGCGCCGCGGTCAGACCACCCACCCAGCCGGCGACCTGTTCCAGCGCCTGATAGCGGGTCAGATCGACATGGATCGGGGTGATTGCGATGTGGCCGCTGCGCACGGCATGGAAATCGGTGCCCGGGCCGGCATCCTGCTCGTCGCCGGCGGCGCCGATCCACCACCACTGCCGTCCGCGCGGATCTTCCTGCGACTGGCAGGGTTCGGCGCGGTGGCGCTGGCCCAGACGGCCGGTTTCGAACCCGCGAATCTGCGCCCACGGCAGATCCGGCACGTTCACGTTGAGAATGGTGGAGGCCGGCAACGGGTCGCTGCGCAAACGCGCGATGATTTCCACCGCCGCGCGCGCAGCGGTGTCGTAATGCCGGCCTTGATGCCCATCGCTGACCAGCGACACCGCCACCGACGGCAGGCCCAGGAAGCGCCCCTCCATCGCCGCCGCCACGGTGCCGGAATAGATCACGTCATCCCCCAGGTTGGCGACCGTATTGATGCCCGACACCACGATGTCCGGCACCAGATCCAGTGCATCCAGCATCCCGGTCACGGCCACGTGCACGCAGTCGGTGGGGGTACCGAAGACCTTCCAGGTCCGGGCATCCAGCTGCACCACCCGGATCGGCGCATCCAGCGTCAGCGAATTGCTGGCACCGCTGCGGTCGCGGTCGGGGGCCACCACCAGCACTTCATGACCGACCGCGCGCAGGCCGCGCGCCAGTGCGTGGATTCCCGGCGCGTCAACGCCATCATCATTGCTGACCAAAACCCGCATCACATCACGACTACTGTCTGCATGTGGCCATGATACTAGATGGCAACGACGCCTCACGCGACGCTTCGCGGTACCCTGTGTGCGCCATGCGCAAAGCCCCGCCGATACCCGACGACCGTGACGACGCCAGCCTGTTTCGCGCCGCGATCGGTGCCGATGCCGGCCAAGTGCGCGAGTTGCCGCAGGCCGCGCCACCGCCCACGCCGCCCAAACCCAAACCGGCCGCCAAAATGGCACGCCGCGATGAAGACGCTGCACGCAACGAATTCCAGCAGATGCTGGTCTCGGCACTGGAAGCCGGCGATGCCCTGCGATACCGCCGCGATGAAATCCCGCCACAGGTGCTGAAAAAACTGGCGCGTGGCGACTACGCCGCGCAGGAAGAACTGGATCTGCACGGCCTGCCCGTGCGCACCGCCGAACCCTTGCTGCGGGAGTTCCTGCGCGATTGCCGCCAGCATGGTCTGGGCTGCGTGCGCATCGTGCATGGCAAGGGTCGCAATTCCGAGGAACGGCTGCCAGTGCTGAAAAATCTTGTCGACCGCGTGCTGCGCCAGCGTGCCGACGTGCTGGCCTTCCATTCCCCGCCGGCCGCGCAGGGCGGCACCGGTGCGGTATTGGTTCTGCTGGAAAAAAGCTGAAGCCGACGCGACGAACGTCCCCTGCGCGCAGGCCCGGCTACAATGCGCGCTCGCGAAAGTGGCGGAATTGGCAGACGCCCTGGATTTAGGTTCCAGTGCCGCAAGGCGTGCGGGTTCGAGTCCCGCCTTTCGCACCACATCGGCAACGGCTATCCTGCCGGGACGGCATTCCGCCGGATCTTCACAGGATCGACGCCATGCGCAGCGGCAACCCCGCCCTTTCCGAAAACACCTTCCTCGACCTTGGCAGCGGCACCGTGGTGCAAGGCGATGCGGGGGCGATGACGCTCAACGGCACGGTCAACAAGACCGGGCTGCTGCTGGTGCTGACCCTGGCCGGCGCACTGTTCAGCTGGTCGCAATTCGCCACCGCACTGGCCGCCGGCAATCCCGGCGCGATCATGCCCTACGTCTGGGGTGGCGCGATCGGCGGCTTCGTGATGGCGCTGGTCACCATCTTCAAGAAGGAATGGGCGATGTACACCGCGCCGGTGTACGCACTGCTGGAAGGGCTGTTCCTGGGCGCGGTGTCGGCGATGTTCAACCAGCGCTATCCGGGCATCGCCACGCAGGCAGTGATCCTGACCTTCGGCACCCTGGCCGCCTTGTTGCTGGCCTACCGCAGCGGGCTCATCAAGGCCACCGAGAACTTCAAGCTGGGCGTGGTGGCGGCCACCGGCGGCATCGCCCTGCTGTATCTGGCGCAATTGGGCCTGAACCTGTTCCACTTCGAAGGCATGCGCTTCATCAACGGCTCCAGCCCGCTGGGCATCGCCTTCAGTGTGGGCGTGGTGATCGTGGCGGCGCTGAACCTGGTGCTGGATTTCGACTTCATCGAAAAGGGCGTGGAACAAGGCGCACCGAAGTACATGGAGTGGTACGCCGCGTTCGGCCTGCTGGTGACACTGGTGTGGCTGTACCTGGAAATCCTGCGACTGCTGTCGAAATTGCAATCGCGCAATTGAACAAAAAAGGCACCTCCCGGTGCCTTTTTTGTGTGTAGCCCTCCCCTTCAGGGGAGGGGGGAATCAAATTCACAACCGCGCAGCAATCGCCCTCGCAAACCCCATCGTGTTGCCCTCGCCGCCCAAATCCGGGGTCAGCGAATCTTTGGCTTCCAAGGTGGCGATGATGGCGTTGCGCAGGCGCGTGGCCTGCTCCGGCTTGGCCAGATGATCCAGCATCTGTGCTGCACCCAGCAACAGCGCGCAGGGGTTGGCAATCCCTTGCCCGGCGATATCCGGCGCAGAGCCGTGCACGGCCTCGAAGATCGCCACATCAACGCCGATGTTCGCACCCGGGGCCAGCCCCAGCCCGCCGACCAGGCCGGCGCAGAGGTCGGAAATGATGTCGCCAAATAAATTGGTGGTGCAGATGATGTCGAACTGCTCCGGCTTCATCACCAGCTGCATGCAGGTGTTGTCCACGATCATCTCGTTGCACAAGATGTCGGGATACTGGGTTGCCACTTCACGCGCCGTCTTCAAAAACAGGCCCGAGGTGGATTTCAGGATATTCGCCTTGTGCACGATGGTGACTTTCTTGCGGCCGGTCTTGCGGGCCAGCTCGAAAGCGTAGCGGACGATGCGCTCGGAGCCCTTGCGGGTGACCTTCTGGGTCAGCACCGCGGTCTCGCCGTCGGCCGAGACGTCCTGGCCTTCGCCGATGTAGGCACCTTCGGTGTTCTCGCGCACGGTGATCAGATCCACGCCGCCGGTGAAGCGCGACTTGGTGTTCGGGAAGCACTTGGCCGGGCGCACGTTGGCGTACAGGTCGAAGCGCTTGCGCAGCTCGACGTTGATCGACGAGAAACCACCGCCGACCGGGGTGGTCAGCGGCGACTTCAGCGCGATCTTGTTGTTGCGGATCGAGTCCATGGTCGCCGCCGGCAGCAGGTCGCCGTGCTTTTCCAGCGCGACCATGCCGGCATCCGCGAATTCGTACACAAGGCCCAGCTGCATCGCGTCCAGCACGTGCAAGGTGGCGTCCATGATTTCCGGGCCGATGCCGTCGCCGGGGATGACCGTGATCGTTGTCATTGTCCAGTGTCCATACAGAGCGCCGCCACGCGCAGACGGCAAGGCGGCAAAGGGGGGAATGTATAACCGCCAATTATGACAGATGGCCTGCGCCGGCGCCTGCCGACCGGCCTTCAACCATGGTCGTGGGTGGCCGGCGCTTCGGCCTCGCCCTGCTCCAGCCGATCGAGGAAATCCACCGCGCGGCGCAGGTGCGGGATCACGATGGAGCCGCCCACCACCAGCCCCACCGAGAACGCCTCGAACAGCTCCTCGCGGGTCACCCCGGCGTCCTTGCACTGGGCCACGTGGTAGCTGATGCAGTCGTCGCAGCGCAGCACCATCGAGGCGGTCAGCCCCATCAGTTCCTTGGTCTTCACGTCCAGCGCGCCGGGCTGGTAGGTCTGGGTGTCCAGCGCGAAGAACCGCCGCACCACCTGATTGGGTTCGTCCAGGATGCGCCGGTTCATGCGCTGGCGGAACTCGGTGAACTGCTTCACCCGGTCGTCGGCATCGCTCATGCGGGCTTGCCTTCGAGCAGCGGCTCCAGCTTGCCTTCGCGGTGCAGCGCCATCATGTCGTCGTAGCCGCCGACGTGGACGTCGCCGACGAAGATCTGCGGCACGCTGGTGCGCTTGGTCAATGCGACCATCTTTTCGCGCTCGGCCGGGTCGGTGTCGATGCGGATCTCGGTCCACTCGCGGCCCTTGCTCTTGAGGAAATTCTTGGCCATGACGCAGTACGGACACACCGCCGTGCTGTAGATGGTGATCTGGGAAAGGTGGGACTCGCTCATGGCGGCTCCGGAACTTGCAGGGAAAAGGTATTGTCCTAGATGGGGACGGCGGCGGGTAATTCCAGCCGCTCAAGCCCCGTTCACCCCATCCCCCACGCAACGCTGCATCCTGCCCGGATGAACCTTCGCCCGCCCGCCACCCTGCTTGCCTTCGCCCTGTCCGCCTGCGTTGCTGCCGCCACCGCGCAGGAACGCAGCCTGCCGGATATCGGCTCGTCCGCCGCCAATGTCCTGTCCCCGGCCAAACAGGCCGAATACGGGGCGATGGTGCTGGCCCAGTTGCGCCACGAAGGCTACGTGCTGGATGACCCGTTGCTGGATGGCTGGCTGGACGATGTGGGCCAGCGCCTGGCCGCCGCCAGCAGCAAACCGCAGCAGTCGTTCACGTTCTTCCTGCTGCGCGAACGCCAGATCAACGCCTTCGCCACCCTCGGCGGCTATATCGCGGTCAATGCCGGGCTGGTGCTGGCCGCCGATCGCGAAGACGAAGTGGCCGGGGTGCTGGCGCACGAAATTTCCCACGTCACCCAGCAGCACGTGCTGCGCGGCGCGGAAAAAGCGCAGCGCGAGAGCCTGCCGATCCTGCTGGCCACGCTGGGCGCGATCATGGCCGCACAGAAAGCCGGCGGCACCTCCAGCGGCGATGCCACTTCCGCCGCGCTGATGACCGGCTTCGGCCTGATGCAGCAACGCCAGATCAACTACACCCGCGACAACGAAGCCGAAGCCGACCGCATCGGCATCCGCACCCTCGCCAACGCCGGCTACAACCCCGAGGCGATGGCGGATTTCTTCGTCACCTTGCAGGGGGTGGTGCGGATGAACCAGGGCGACGAGCGCGCCGCCGTGCCCGGCTATCTGCAGACCCACCCATTGACGCTGGCGCGCATCAGCGAGGCGCGCGAACGCGCCGCCAAACTGGAGCCGGGTTTGAACGCCACCGCCCGCAGCACCGCAAGCAGCAACCCGTTGCTGCCGGCCGGGCTGCAGTTGGCCATGCCTGCCCCGTTGCGCGCCCGCAACGGCGACACCGGCGACTTCGCCTGGGCGCGCGAGCGCCTGCGCGTGTTCAGTGCCGCCACCCCGGCGCAGGCCATCCGCGAATATCAGCAGATGCGCGGCAAACAGCCGCTGGACGAGGCCCGCCGTTACGGGCTGGCCATTGCCCTGCAGCAAGCAGGCGATGAAGCGAAAGCCATGCAGGAATTGACCCCGCTGGCGCAGGCCCATCCCGGCAACCTGTGGGTGCAGATCGCGCTGGGACAAAGCGAGGCCCGGCTGGGCAAGACCGCCGATGCCGACCACCGGTTCGAAACCCTGCTGGCACGCATGCCCACGCATCGCGCCCTGGCCCTGAGCTACGCCCACCTGCTGGGCGAGCGCAACACCCGTGCAGCCGGCCTGCGGGCGGTGGCCGTGCTGCGTCAATTGCTGGGCCCGGCCACCGGCAACGACCTGCCGTTCCAGCAAACCTACGCCCGCGCCAATGAAATCGCCGGCGACACCGCGCGGGCCGGCGAAGCCTGGGCGGAAGCGGCCTATCTGTCGGGCCGTCCCGAGCAGGCGCTGGTGCAACTGAACAACCTGAAGAAACGCGGCGACCTGGACTACTACGCCCGCGCCCGCATCGATGCCCGCATCGCCTCCATCACCCCCACCGTGCTGGAGCTGCGCCGGCAAGGCGTGCACGACGAGGAAGTGCGTGGCGGAAAACTGGGGCTTCGCGTCCAGGTCGGTGAAATTTGACAGCGTCATGAAACTGTCAACAATTCGTCGTGTAATGATCGCGTCACCCGCCTGGACGTTCCCCACGCACCATGCAAAAGCACATCCTGATCGTCGAAGACGAGCCTGCGATCCGCGACATGCTGGCCTTCGCCCTGCGCAAGGGCGACTTCATCCCGATGCCGGCGGGTGATGGCCGGCAAGCGCAGGAATGCATCGCCGAGCGCGTGCCCGACCTGATCCTGCTGGATTGGATGCTGCCCGGCAGCAGCGGGCTGGAACTGGCCCGGCGCTGGCGCCGCGAGGCCAATACCCGCGACATCCCGATCATCATGCTGACCGCCCGCGGCGAGGAAAACGATCGCGTCGGCGGACTGGAGGCCGGCGTCGATGACTACGTGGTCAAGCCGTTTTCCGCACGTGAATTGCTGGCACGCATCCGTGCCGTGCTGCGCCGTTCACGCGAGGATGACGAAGACGGCAGCGTGCAGGTCGGCGCACTGCGCATCGATGGCGCGGCCCATCGCGTCTTTGCCGACGTCGCCGAGGGCTCGCAACCCATTTCGATGGGCCCCACCGAGTACCGCCTGCTGCATTTCTTCATGACCCACGCCGAGCGCGTCTATTCCCGCACCCAGCTGCTCGACCATGTCTGGGGCGGCAGCGTGTACGTGGAGGAGCGCACCGTGGACGTGCACATCCGTCGCCTGCGCAAATCGCTGGAACCGCACGGGCTGGACGCGATGGTGCAGACCGTGCGCGGCGCCGGGTATCGCTTCTCGTCCGCCATGTAAATGCCGCGCGACAGGCACGCGTGGCCATAAACCCGGATACTCCCCGCATGTCTTCCGTTTCCGGCAATGCCTGGTTTCGCACCCTGTCGCAACTTGCAGCCGTACTGCTGGTCGCAGGCCTGCTGGGCCTCGCTGTCGGCCATTTCTGGCCCGCGCTCGCGCTGGCCGCGCTGCTGGTGGTCGCCTGGCACTTCCTGAAACTGCATGACGTGCAGCAGCGCCTGACCGCACGTCGCCGGCTGCAGCCCCAGCACGGCCACGGCATCTGGAACCAGCTGGATCAATTGCTGTACCGCGGCCAATCCGAAATGCGTGCCCGCAAACAGCGCCTGCTGGCCATGCTGCGCGCCTACCGCGCCGCTGCCGACGTCCTGCCCGATGCCGTGGTGGTGGTGGAGCGCAACCAGCAGCGCATCCTGTGGTTCAACGCCGCAGCCAAGGCGCTGCTGGGCCTGCGGCACCCCCAACATCGCAATGCACCCGTGGCCAGCGCACTGAGCTCCTTGCCCATGGCGCAATGGCTGGCGGCCGGTCGCAATGCCGAGCCGATGCAGGATGTGGCCTCCCCGGCGGATCCCGACCTGCGCCTGCAACTGCGCCTGCTGCCCTATTCCGAGGAATTCTGGTTGCTGATTGCACGCGACATCACCCAGACCATGCGGGTGGAGCAGATGCGGCGCGATTTCGTGGCGAATGTCTCGCACGAGTTGCGCACGCCATTGACCGTGGTGCACGGCTATCTGGAAATGCTGGAAGACGACGACAACCCGCAATGGTCGCCGGTGCTGGAGGAAATGCGCCGGCAATCGTTGCGGATGACGCGACTGGTGGAAGACTTGTTGACCCTGTCGCGGCTG
This sequence comes from Lysobacteraceae bacterium, assembly GCA_028868545.1. Taxonomy (GTDB): domain Bacteria; phylum Pseudomonadota; class Gammaproteobacteria; order Xanthomonadales; family Xanthomonadaceae; genus Thermomonas. The sequence continues at coordinate 33,264 of JAGWUF010000011.1, forward strand.
GATGCCCGCGAAACCCTGATCGACGAAACCGTTCCGATGTCGCCCATGCTGGCCAGCCTGCAGCGGGAAGCCGAAGCCCTGAGCCAGGGCCGGCATCAGGTGCTGCTGGAAGATGCCGCGCAGGATGTGGATCTGCGCGGTGCCGGCAAGGAGCTGCACAGTGCATTCTCGAACCTGGTCAGCAACGCGGTGCGCTACACCCCGGCAGGCGGCCAGATCCGGGTGCGCTTCGCGCACGAACCAGACGGCGGCGCCTGCCTCAGCGTGACCGATACCGGCCATGGCATCCCCGCCAGCCATCTGCCGCGCCTGACCGAGCGGTTCTACCGCGTGTCCAACAGCCGCTCCCGAGAATCCGGCGGCACCGGGCTGGGGCTGGCCATCGTCAAGCATGTGTTGGGCCTGCACGGTGCACAGTTGAGCATCGTCAGCGAGGTCGACATCGGCAGCACGTTTGCCTGCCATTTCGGCGCCGACCGCATCATCCATCGCGTGCCCTCCCCTTCTGGCGTCCCTGCCCCATGAATGCCGACTCCGCGACCGCCGCGCTGCGTGACCCTGCCTTGTACGCCAACCGCGAACTGGGCCAGCTCGATTTCAATTTCCGCGTGCTGGCGCAGGCACAGGATCCCGCGGTGCCGCTGCTGGAGCGCCTGCGCTATCTGTGCATTTCCTGCACCAACCTCGACGAATTCTTCGAAATCCGCGGCGGCGCAGTGCGGCATGCGGTGGAGTTCGGCCTGCCGGCGGGCATGGACGGGCTGGATCCCGCATTGCTGCTCAATCGCATCCACGAGCGCGCCGCCGATCTGGTGGCCGCCCAATACCGCTGCTTCTACGACGAGCTGCGCCCGGCCCTGGCCGATGCCGGCATTCGCCTGCTGCAACGCGAGCAATGGAGCCAGAAACAGCGCGAATGGCTGCGCCAGCACTTCATCGACGAGATCATGCCGGTGCTGTCGCCGCTGGGCCTGGATCCGGCGCATCCGTTCCCGAAGATCCTCAACAAGTCACTGAACGTGGTGGTGTTGCTGGAGGGCAAGGATGCATTCGGCCGTGAAGGCCACCTTGCCATCGTGCGCGCGCCGCGCTCGTTGCCGCGCATCATCCGCCTGCCCGATGCCGATGGCGATGGCGATGCCTTCCACGATTTCGTGTTCCTCAGCTCGATGCTGTCGGCGTTCGTGGACGAACTGTTCCCGGGCATGCACGTCAAGAGCGCGCACCAGTTCCGCGTGACCCGCAATTCCGAGCTGATCGTCGATGAAGACGACATGGACAACCTGGCACTGGCGCTGCGCGACGAACTGCTGGGCCGCGGCTATCTGCGCGCGGTGCGGCTGGAGATCGACGAGCGCTGTCCGCAGGATGTGGTGGACACCTTGCTGGTCAATTTCGAGCTGCCGGCCAATGCGGTGTACAAGATCAACGGCCCGGTCAACCTCAACCGGGTGGTGCAGGTGTATGACCTGGTCAAGCGTCCGGAATTGAAATTCCGCCCGTTCCAGCCGCGCCTGTTGCGGGATGTGGACAGCATGTTCGATACGGTGCGCCAGGGGGATGTACTGCTGCACCACCCCTTCGACGCCTTCACGCCGGTGCTGGAACTGATCCAGCAAGCCGCACACGACCCCGACGTGCTGGCGATCAAGCAGACGCTGTACCGCACCGGCAAGGATTCGCCCATCGTCGAACAATTGATCCAGGCCGCGCGCAACGGAAAGGATGTCACCGTGGTGGTGGAACTGCGTGCGCGCTTCGACGAGGAAGCCAACCTGGGCCTTGCCGACCGCCTGCAGGATGCCGGCGTGCAGGTGGTGTATGGCGTGGTGGGGTACAAGACCCATGCCAAGATGCTGCTGATCGTGCGGCGTGAAGGCGCCGTGCTGCGGCGTTACGTGCATCTGGGCACCGGCAACTATCACAGCGGCACCGCGCGCGCCTATACCGATTTCAGCCTGATGACCGCCCATCCTGAAATCGGCAACGACGTGCACCTGATCTTCCAGCAATTGTCGGGACTGGCCGCCCCGCTCACGCTGGCGCGCCTGCTGCAATCCCCGTTCACCCTGCACAAGGGCGTGCTGATGCGGATTGCGCGTGAAACCGCGCTGGCGCGTGCCGGCAAACCCGGTCGCCTGCTTGCCAAGATCAATGCATTGAACGAACCGCAGGTGGTTCGCGCCCTGTACGAAGCGTCGCAGGCGGGCGTGGAAATCGACCTGATCGTCCGCGGCGCCTGTGCGCTGCGCCCCGGCATCGCCGGGGTATCCGAGAACATCCGGGTGCGCTCGGTGGTGGGCCGCTTCCTGGAACACCATCGGGTCTGGTGGTTCGGCAACGACGGCAACCCGGAGCTGTATTGCTCCTCCGCCGACTGGCTGGAGCGCAACCTGCTGCGGCGCGTGGAAACGGCATTTCCGATCCTCGACCCGCTGCTGGCCCACCGCGTCCATCGCGAAGGCCTGCTGAACTACCTGGCCGACAACCAGAATGCCTGGACGCTGGGCAGTGACGGCCAGTATCGGCGCTGCACACCCGGCCCCGGTGAATTCCCGTTCTCGGCGCAGCTGTCCCTGCTGGACGATCTGTATGTGTGAGCGGCCCGAGAAGCGGCGATAATCCACGCATGAATGCGCGCATGCATGCCCGACTCTCCGCCAACGCCCTGATGCCGCGTGACGGCGATCTGCTCGCGGCGCTGGATCTCGGCTCCAACAGTTTTCACATCGTGGTGGCGCAATGCGTGCTGGGCCAGCTGCGGGTGGTGGACAGGCTGCGTGAAACCGTGCGCATGGCCGAAGGCCTGAATGCCCTGGGCGGCCTGGCACCGGAGGTGCGGGATCGCGCGCTGGCCAGCCTGGCGCGCTTCGGGCAGCGCATCGCCAACATCCCGCCGCGCCACGTGCGGGTGGTGGCCACCAATACCGTGCGCCAGCTGCGTGTGCCGGAAACGTTCCTGGTACCGGCCGAAGCCGCACTCGGGCATGCGATCGACGTGATCTCCGGGCGCGAGGAAGCACGGCTGGTGTATCTGGGCGTGGCCCACGAACAACCGCCGCTGGAAGGCCAGAAGCGCCTGGTGATCGACATCGGGGGCGGTTCCACCGAATGCATCATCGGCAAGGGGTTCACCCCGCTGGAGCGCGAGAGCCTGCAGGTGGGCTGCATTGCCAGCACCCGGCGTTTCTTCGATGGCGGCAAGCTTTCGCGCAAGCGCTGGAATACCGCGCTGACCGAAGTCAGCGCACAAATGCAGCAATTTGCCGCCACCTATCGCCAGCTGGGCTGGGATGAAGCCATCGGCACCTCGGGCACCCACAAATCGATCGGCAACATCTGCGCCGCGATGAAACTGACCAAGGGTGCCATCACCGGCGACGCCATCGCGCGGATTCGCGAGCAATTGCTGCAAGCCGGGAACATCGACGCCATTGCACTGCCCAGCCTGTCGGAAGACCGCCGCCCGATCATTGCCGGCGGCGTGCTGGTGCTGGAAGCCCTGTTCGCCACCCTAGGCATGGAGCGCATCCAGGTCAGCAAGGCCGCGCTGCGCGAAGGCGTTCTCCACGATCTGCTGGGACGTGGCGGTGCCGATGATCCGCGCGAGGCCTCGGTGGCGGCATTGCTCCAGCGCTATGGCGTGGATGGTGCACAGGCACACCGGGTCGAAGCCACCGCGATGCTGCTGTTCGATCAAGTGGCAGCGTCCTGGAAATTGAACGGCGATGACCGCGCCATGTTGTCGCGTGCCGCGCGCCTGCACGAACTCGGCCTGACCATCGCCCACAGCGGCTACCACACCCACGGTGCCTACGTGCTGGCCAATTCCGATCTGGCCGGTTTTTCCCAGCAGGGCCAGCGCTTCCTCGCCGCACTGGTACGTGCGCACCGACGCAACATTCCAAAATCCACGTTCGAGGCGATCCCGGACAGGCTGCTGGCCAATGCCCGCCGCAGCGCCGCCCTGCTGCGGCTGGCCGTGCTGCTGCATCGCGCCCGCGGCGATGAACGTCCTGCCAGCCTGCAATTGAAAGCCGACGACGACACCCTGACCCTGCGCATCGACAAGCGCTGGTTGCAATCCCGCCCGCTGCTGCGCGCCGATCTGGAGGCCGAACCGGAGGACATGCTGGGGCTTGGCATCCAGCTGCGGATCATGGCCGGCTGAATTCCCGCTACCCTGCCCGGCATGATGACCTCCACCGACCCCCTGGCCGCGCTTTGGCGCCCGCCGGCCCTGATGGCCGTGCTGCTGGGTGGCGAGGCGCTGGCGGCGATCCTGGCGCTGGCGCCTGCGCAGGGCGGCGATCGGCTGGTGCAGTTCGGGCTGGCCTCGCTGGGCGTGCAATGGGTGGTGCTGGGAACGCTGTGCACGTTGTTCCTGTTGCGGCGGCCCATCGCCCGGCTGTCGCCGCTGCGCATAGCCTGGGTCTGCCTGATCCTGTTCCTGGGGATGAGCCTGCTGGTGGCCACCGCCGCCTGGGGCGTGCTGGGAATGAGCGTGCATCCACAAGAGACACGCAATGCCTTCGTGTTGCGGGTCCTGGCGCTGGCGGTGGTGGTGGGCCTGATCGCCCTGCTCACCTATCAGAACTACTGGCGTTCACGGCAGTTGGCGGTGCGGACGAAACAGCTGGAACTGGAAGCCCTGCAAGCGCGCATCCGCCCGCATTTCCTGTTCAACACCCTGAACATGGGTGCAGCGCTGGTGCATGCCCAGCCCGATGCCGCCGAACGCGTGCTGCTGGATCTTGCCGATCTGTTCCGCAGCGCCTTGCGCGGCCCGCAACAGATTCTGCTGGCGGAAGAGTTGGCGCTGGCGTACCGCTATCTGGAGATCGAGCAGCTCCGCTTCGGCAGCCGCCTGCAGCTGCAGTGGCAGGTACCGGCGCACTTGCCCGAGGTGCGGGTGCCGTCGCTGTCGATCCAGCCGTTGGTGGAAAACGCGATTCGCCACGGCATCGAACGGCTGCCGCAGGGCGGCAAGCTGGAGGTCGAGGTACTGCCTGAAGCCGGCCAGATCGAAATCCGCATCAGCAACGACCTGCCCGTCTCCGCAGGGCGCAGCGAAGGCCATGCCGTGGGCCTGGCCTCCGCGCGCGAACGGGTGCACGCCATGACCGAAGGCCGTGGCCGGGTGGATGCCTGCATCGAAGCAGGGCGTTATGTGGCGCGGTTGCGCCTGCCGCTCGATCCCGCAGCCTGAGCCTCACGGCGTACAGCGATCACAGATGCGCTCCACCTTGTAGCCCTTGGCGCGCAGCTTCTCCACCAGGCCATCGCTGCCCAGCAGGTGCAGCGCGCCCACCACCACCAGCGTGTTGCTGCCCTTCACCCCGTCCAGCCGTGCTTGCAGCTTCGGCAGCCAGGCATCGTTGCGCTGCACGTCCAGCAGGCGATAGCTTTCCGGCGTCTTGCTGGCCATTTCGGCGCGCATCCGGCTGTCGAGTTTTTCGACATCCCCGGCGCGCCACCAGGCATGCATGTCGTTGAGCTGACGAATGGTTTTCTGCGGGTCGGTCAAAAATTCATCGATCCCCTGGTTCTGTTCGGCATAGGGAATGCTGTCCATTGCCTGCAATTGTTCGTCGATGGTTTCCAGCCCGCTGGCGGTTTTCCCGGCTTGCGCCACCTTCGCCATCAACTGCCGATCCAGCCCCAGTTCCGGACGGAACCCCAGCGCCTGGCTGATGCTGAGCACCAGCCCCAGATTCACCGCCCACGGCTCCTGGTGCTCCATCGCCGCCACCGAGCCGCCACCGGCGGCCAGCAGGGTGTCCAGTTTTTCCAGCATGGGTCTGGGCATCACCTGGCTCAGGGTCTTGCCATCGGAATAGCCCATGTACTGCTGCATCTTGGTGACGGTTTCGGGCGCGGTCATCACCGCAGGATCGACTTCGAACAGCACCTGCTGGCTGTCATCGAAGGCACGATCCACTTCCGCCGGCAGCGGGTAGTCATCCGGCTTGAGCAGATGGAACGAGCCCAGCAGGTAGACCGCATTGTCGGCATCCGACACCTTCCACAGCAGCGGGTGACGGGCCGGCGCTGCGGCCTGGATGTCCGCTGCCGGCGGCGCAGCAGGTGCGGCCTGATTGGCCCAGGCCACGGGGGCCAGCAGGGCGGTCAATGCGAAGGCAAGCAGTGATGATTTCATGGGGTCGTCCTTGGCGTTGGATGAAGGTGTGTCAGGGTTTGCGATAGGTTTTCTCGCCGGCTTCCACGCGCAGATCCAGCCGGTTTTCCGGTGGCGGCAACGGGCAGGTGGCGAACGGCGTGAACGCACACGGCGGGTTGTAGGCGCGGTTGAAGTCCAGCAGCACGCGGCCCTTGGCGTCGGGTTTGGCGGCATCAAGGAAGCGCCCGGCACCGTAACTGCCGTGGCCGCTGGTGCGATCGGCGAACACCAGGAACAGCCCGCCCTCGCCTTCGTCCAGCGCCTCGATGCGATAGGGCTTGCCGTCACGGGTGAATTCCAGCGCACCGGGGTTGGGGATGTCCTGCACCACGCCGATGATGTTGCCGATGGGCAACGTCTTGCCGGCAGGATGCGGCACGAAGCGCGCCATCACCTGCCAGCCGCGCCCGCCCGGCCAGTACTCCAGGCCGGTGAAACGCAGGCGGCTGTCGGCATCGGCATGGCGCACCCGCAGCAGCAGGGTATCGCCGCGCCGGATCACCGTGGCCAGGCCCTTGCCGGCATCGAAGCCCAGCACATCCGGCCCGCCAGCATCGGCATCGCTGCGCAGGTTGCCGCCCCGGCTCGGCACGCCATTGAGGGTGACAGCGGCGTCGGCGCGAAAACTGACACGGCCTTGCTTCAGCGTGAACAGCCCCAATTGCGGCGGCCCCATGCGCAGGCGGATGCCGTTGTCGCCGCCGCTGCCCACGCGGTGCACACCGGGCTCCAGGCGTTCCAAGCCGATCAAGCTGGTCCAGCCATCGGGCTTGGTCAATTCGGCCAGACGCTGCGCGCGCCATGTCGCCTGCGCAGACTGGTAGGCGGCCTCCGCCCGTGCCAGCGCAGCACGCTCGGCGGCGCTGGGGCCGCTGTCGCGGTTGCAGGCGGCCATCGCCAGTGCGGCGACAGCCAGCAGGATCAACGCCCGCGCAGGAACCATTTGTCCATCTCCGCCAGCGAAAAGCGCGTCCAGGTGGGACGGCCGTGGTTGCATTGCCCGGAGCGCTCGGTGGTTTCCATCTCGCGCAGCAGGGCGTTCATTTCGGGAAGGGTGAGGCGGCGATTGGCGCGCACCGCGCCGTGGCAGGCCATGGTTGCCAGCAGCTCGTCGCGGGTCTCGGCGATGCGCCGCGTGCTGCCGTGTTCACGCAGGTCGGCGAGCACGTCACGCAGCAGCGCTTCCACGTCGCCGTGTGCCAGCAACGCCGGCACGCTGCGCAGCAGCAGCGACTGCGGGCCGCTGCGCTGCACCTCGAAGCCCAGTTGCGCCAGCGTGTCGGCTTCGCGCTCGGCCACGTCGGCTTCGCGTTCGGACACCGCCAGGCTGGACGGCACCAGCAGCGGCTGGGTGCGCAGGCCGGTGCCGTCGTGCGCCGCCTTGAGTTTTTCGTAGCCGATGCGCTCATGCGCAGCGTGCATGTCCACCACGATCAGGCCGTCGGCGTTCTCGGCGAGGATGTAGATGCCGTGCAGTTGGGCGACGGCGAAGCCGAGTGGCGGCATGCCGCCGGGCGCGTCGTCCGGCATCGGCATCGCAACCGCCGGCTGCATCGAAGCGACATCGGCAGACGGCGCATACAGCGCGGCATACGCGGCGGGCGCATCGCCCACGCGCAAGCCCATCGCCTGCTGCTGCGGCGGCGACGGCATCGACCAGCGCGGCGCATCGGTGGCCACCTGCATCGGCGCGGTGGGCGCGGCCATGCTGCCGGCGCGGGTGTCCGCCAGCGCGGCATGCAGGGTGCGATAGACGAAATCGTGGACGAGCCGTGATTCGCGGAAGCGCACCTCGTGCTTGGCCGGATGCACGTTCACATCCACTCCGCGCGGGTCGAGTTCGAGGAACAGCACATAGGCCGGATGACGGCCGTGGAACAGCACGTCGCTGTAGCCCTGCCGCACCGCGTGGGCGATGTTGCGGTCGCGCACGCTGCGACCGTTGACGTACAGATACTGCTGGTCGGCGCTGGCGCGGTTGTAGGCCGGCTGCGCGATCCAGCCGTGCAGGCGCATGCCGGCGCCGGCGTGATCCACGCGCAGCGCGTTGCGGGCGAACTCCTCGCCCAGCGCCTCGTGCAGGCGCACTTCCGAGAGCATCGTGCCTGCTTGGAGCTGGCCCTCGCCCTTCCAGCGCCGCGACGGCTTGCCGTTGTGGGTGACGCGCAGCTCCACGTCCGGCCGCGCCAGCGCCAGCGTGCGCAGCCATTCCTCGATATGCGACAGCTCGGTGCGTTCGGCGCGCAGGAACTTGCGCCGCGCCGGCACGTTGAAGAACAGGTCGCGCACCTCGACGGTTGTGCCGTGCGGATGCGCGTTCGGCGCAACCTCGCCCAACCTGCCACCATCGATGCGCAGCTCGGCGCCGTGTTCGGCGTCGCGCCGCCGCGAAGCGAGGCGGAAGCGGCTGACCGAGGCCACCGACGGCAGCGCCTCGCCGCGAAAACCCAGCGTGGCCACCGCTTCTAAATCATCAATACTGGCAATCTTGCTGGTGGCATGGCGGCTCACCGCCAGCGGCAGTTCCTCCGGCGCGATGCCGCCACCGTCATCGCGGATGCGGATCAGGCGCACGCCGCCTTCTTCCAGGTCGATGTCGATGCGTTTGGCACCGGCGTCCAGCGCGTTTTCGACCAATTCCTTGACCACGGACGCGGGCCGCTCGACGACTTCGCCGGCGGCGATCTGGTTGATGAGGACTTCGGGAAGCTGGCGGATATTCACCCGCGCAGTGTAACGGCTGGCCGTCAGCGGCTGCCGCCGATGCCGGTGCGCGCGGGCGCATCCGCAGCCGCCGGCTGCGCGGCCTGCGCGCGCGCCGCGTACAAGGTGCCCGGCGGCGGCTGGCGCGAGAAGTAGGTGTCGATGCCGTCCAGGATCGCAGCGGCCAGCGTGCGCTGGAAGGCGGGGTCGGTCAGGCGCTTTTCTTCATCCGGATTGGAAATGAAGGCGGTTTCCACCAGCATCGCCGGCATCTTGTCGGAGGTGCGCAGCACCGCGAAATTGGCGCGCTCGATGTCGGGCTTGTGGTTGTTGCCCACCCGCTTGAGCCCGCCCAGCACATGGTCGGCAGCATCTTCGGACGCCTTCATGTTGCCGCTCTGGGTGAGGTCCAGCAGCACCGAGGTCAGGGTGTTGTCGGAAACCCGCACACGCCCGCCACCAATCACGTCGGCAGCGTTTTCCTTGTCGGCCAGCCAGCGCGCGCGCTGCGAGGACGCCCCGCGGGTGGACAGCACGTACACCGAAGACCCCCGCGCGCTGCGGTTTTCGGCGGCATCGGCATGGATCGACAGGAAAATGTCGGCCTTGTTGGCACTGGCGCGACGGGCGCGGTATTCCAGCGGGATGAACACGTCGGTATCGCGGGTCAAATAGGCCTTCAAGCCAGGCGTGGCATTGACCTGCCGCGCCAGCTCGCGCGCAATGGCCAAGGTGACGTCTTTCTCGCGCGCGCCGTTCAGGCCGTGCGCACCGGGATCCTGGCCACCGTGGCCGGCATCAATCGCCACGATCAGCGGGCGCATGCCTTTTTGCATCGGCAGTCTCGACGGCGGCACATCGGCGACTGGCGCAGAGGGTGCGTCCGCCGCAGCGGGCGACGCGGGCACCTGGGCAATGGTCGCTGCCGTTGCCGGTGCAGTGTCGCCAGCACCGACCGCGGAGGGTTGCGGGGTCACCGCCGCATTCGGCGCGGGGACTGCGTCATCACCCGGCCATTCCAGTTGCAGCTGGGCACCCGTGCCAGTGGTTTCCAGCAGGGTGGGAATGGCCGCGACCTTGCTGGACAGGTCGAACACTACCCGCACCGTGCCGGCTTGCGGCTGGCCGGTGCGCACGGCCTTGACGATACCCACGCCACCCGGCAGCGCGACACTGCGTGCCAGACGGCTTTCCGGGAAATCCACGGCCAACCGCTCGGGGTTGGAAAGGCGGATCAGCTTGTAGTCGCCCGGCTTGTCCAGCTGCACCACTGCACGTGTACCGGTGGCACTGGTTTCGATGCGCAACTGCTTGATTTCAGTGGCATTCGCGGAAGCACAAGCGAATACTGCCAGCACCATGGCGGCTGGCATCCAGTGCTGAATCCGGTGTCCCTTCGCGCGCATGGGGCGGAGTTAACCACCTGAAAGCGCATTTTGCAAGTTGTTTTCCCTTCAAAATCCGTAACCTGCAAGATATTCCTTAGCCTGTGCCGAGCTGATGCCCGCAAAGCTCACGCCAGCGCCAGCCTGTCCAGCCAGGCCTTGCCGCAAGCGGTGTGTGGCACAAGGGTACAGTGCCGCCCCGCACCTGCCACCGCCAATGCGATGTCCAGGTCGGCCGGCGGCAGCGCGCCCTGCCCGCGCTCGGGCCATTCCACCAGCCACAGCCGGGCCTCGGCCGGGTCGAGGCCAAGGAACTCCAGCTCCCCGGGATTGCCGATTCGGTACAAATCCAGATGCAGGGCCAACCCGCCGGCCGGCAGCGCGTACTGCTCCACCAAAGTGTAGGTGGGGCTGCGGATGGTGCCGGTGACGCCGAGCGTGCGCAGCAACGCCCGGGCCAAGGTGGATTTGCCGGCACCAAGGTCGCCGTGCAGGTGGGCAACAGCACGTGCCGGCAATTGTCGGGCCAGCCGCGCGCCCAGCGCTTCGGTGGCGGCGCTATCTTCGAGTTGAAGTTCGATCATCCGTCTATCGTCGCACCGGATTGGCCAGCCTGCGCAACCATGGCAGCAAATCGCTGGGCAGCAGGCCGCGTTCGCCATCCTCGCGCGCGGCGGCATCGCCGGCGGCGGCGTGCAGCAGGGCGCCGGCCACTGCCGCGTCATGCGCTGCGAAGCCCTGCCCGCGCAGCGCCGCGACGACGCCGGTCAGCACGTCGCCCATGCCACCGGTGCCCATGCCGGGGTTGCCGGCGCAGATCACCGCCGGCGCGGCATCGCCGGCAGAGACGGCAATACTGCCGGCACCCTTCAGCACCACCGTGCAGCCCAGCCGTGCCTGCAGCGCCACGGCGGCGGCGAAACGGTCGCGCTGCACTTCGGCGATGGTGCAGCCGATCAGGCGCGCGGCTTCGCCCGGATGCGGGGTGATGCAGTCGTCTGTGCGCAGGCCGCCGCCGGCATCCGCCAGCAGGTTCAGGGCATCGGCGTCGAACACGCGCGGCTTGTCGCTTCGCATCACCGCCTGCCACAACGCGCGGCCCCATTCGCCCTGCCCCAGCCCCGGGCCGAGTGCCAGCACGTCCGCGCGTGCCAGCAGCGGCGGCAGCTCCGCCGTGCCTTCCACCGCATGCACCATCGCTTCCGGGCAGCGCGCCAGCAGCGCCGGCACGTGCGCCGCGCGGGTCGCCACGCTGACCAGCCCCGCACCGCTGCGCAGCGCCGCCTGCGCGGCCAGCAAAATCGCGCCGCCGCTGCCGGCATCGCCACCGATGCACAGCACGTGACCGTTGCGGCCCTTGTGGCCGTCGCGCGGACGCAGCGGGAAGAAGCCGGCCAGCGCATCGGCGCGATACGCCAGCGCGGTCGGCGCGATGCCGTCGAATGCCGACGCCGGCAGCTCCAGCGCCGCCAGCTCCAGTTCGCCGCAGTGATCCAGCGCGGTGCCGGTGCGCAGGCCGCGATGGCGGGCGAGGAACTGCAGCGTGCAATCGGCCACCACCGCCGCGCCCGGCGCGCTGCCGGTGGCCGCATCCAGCCCGCTGGGTACGTCCAATGCCAGCACCGGCGCGGGGTGCGTGTTGATGGCGGCGATCAGCGCCGTGGTAGCCGCATCCGGCGCGCGCGCCAGGCCGATGCCGAACAACGCATCGACGATCAGGTCGGCATCGCCCAGTTCGCCGTCGATGGTGCCGCCTGCGGCCAGATAGTCCGCGCAGGCACGCTGCGCCAGTTCACTCGCGGGCGCGGCCAGGCGCAGCACGCGCACTTCGCGCCCGGCCGCGTGCGCATGCCGCGCCAGCACGTAGCCGTCGCCACCGTTGTTGCCCGGCCCGCAGACGACCACGATGCGCATGGCCCGTGGCCAGTGCTTGAGCGCGCAGCGCCAGCCGGCCTGCCCGGCACGCGCCATCAGCGCGAATGCATCGCCGTCGCACAGCGCGGTGCCGCGCGCTTCCAGTTGCCGCAACGCATCCGGATCAAACAGTGGAAACGGGCTGTGCATCGAAACGACTCCGGTATGCAGACCTATAATTTGCGCCATGTCCACGCCCGACTACAACGCACTTGCCGCGCGTATCCGCGCCCTTGCGCACGACGCCGGCTTCCAGCGGGTGGGTATCACCGGGGTGGAGCTCAAGCAGGACGAAGCGCATCTGCTCGATTGGCTGGGCCAGCAGCTGTACGGCTCGATGGAATGGATGGCGCGCCACGGCGTGCTGCGCGCGCGGCCGGCGGAACTGCTGCCGGGCACGCTGCGGGTGATCTCGGTGGGGCTGGACTACGGCAAGAACCCGGATGCCGCCTGGGCCAACCTGCGCGAGCACGAGCGCGCCTACGTTGCCCGCTACGCGCTGGGCCGCGACTACCACAAGCTGATGCGCAACCGCCTGCAGAAACTGGCCGAAGTGGTGCAGGCGGAGATCGGCCCGTTCGGCCACCGCGCCTTCACCGACTCGGCGCCGGTGCTGGAACGCGCGCTGGCGCGCAACGCCGGGCTGGGCTGGATCGGCAAGCACACCTGCCTGATCGACAAGGACGGCGGCAGCTGGTTTTTCCTCGGGGAACTCTTTGTCGATATCCCGCTGCCGGTCGATCCGCCGGCCACCGCCCATTGCGGCAGCTGCACCCGCTGCATCGACATTTGCCCGACGCAGGCCATCACCGCGCCGTACCGGCTGGATGCGCGCCGCTGCATTTCCTACCTCACCATCGAGCACGAAGGCAGCATCGACGAGGAGCTGCGCCCGCTGATGGGCAACCGCATCTTCGGCTGCGACGACTGCCAGCTGGCCTGCCCGTGGAACAAGTTCGCCAAGCGCAGCGACGAGCCGGATTTCCGCGCCCGCAACGATCTGGACAAGGCCAGCCTGGCCGAACTGTTCGCGTGGGAGGAAGACGAATTCCTGCGCCGCAGCGAGGGCAGCGCGATCCGCCGCAGCGGACACGAGCGCTGGCTGCGCAACATCGCGATTGCCCTCGGCAATGCGCCGACCACCCCGGCGGTGCTGGCCGCGCTGGAAACCCGCCGCAACCACCCATCGCCGGTGGTGCGCGAACACGTGGAATGGGCGCTGCGCCGCCACGGCGCAGCCTGAGCGCAACCCGCCAGCCGCCATCGCGATGGCCTTAGAATGGCCGGATGACCGACGATCTCCTCCGCGCCACCTTCCACGGTTTCGAACAAATCCCCCTGCGCGAGTACGCCGAGCGCGCCTACCTCGACTACTCGATGTACGTGGTGCTGGACCGCGCCCTGCCGTTCATCGGCGACGGCCTCAAGCCGGTGCAGCGCCGCATCATCTATGCGATGAGCGAGCTTGGGCTGAACGCCTCCGCCAAGCCGAAGAAATCCGCCCGCACCGTCGGCGACGTGATCGGCAAGTACCACCCGCACGGCGACTCCGCCTGCTACGAGGCGATGGTGCTGATGGCGCAGCCGTTCTCGTGGCGCTATCCACTGATCGAGGGCCAGGGCAACTTCGGCTCCAGCGACGACCCCAAGTCGTTCGCGGCGATGCGCTACACCGAATCCAAGCTCTCGCCGATCGCCGAGGTGCTGCTGGGCGAGCTGGGCCAGGGCACGGTGGACTGGACGCCCAATTTCGACGGCACCCTGGAAGAACCCACCTGGATGCCGGCGCGGCTGCCGCACCTGCTGCTGAACGGCACCACCGGCATTGCGGTGGGCATGGCCACCGACGTGCCGCCGCACAATTTGAATGAAATCGTCAGCGCCTGCGTGCGCCTGCTGGACGACCCCGACGCCACCGTGCGCGACCTGTGCGAGCACGTGCGCGGCCCGGACTACCCCACCGCGGCGGAGATCATCACCGCGCCTGCCGACCTGCTGAGCCTGTACGAAACCGGCATCGGCAGCGTGCGCGCGCGCGCCGTGTTCGTGAAGGAACAGGCCAATATCGTCATCACCGAGCTGCCGCACCAGGTCAGCCCGAGCAAGGTGATCGAACAGATCGCAAACCAGATGCGGGCCAAGAAGCTGCCGTGGCTGGAGGACATCCGCGACGAGTCCGACCACGCCAACCCCACCCGCATCGTGCTGATCCCGCGCAGCAACCGGGTGGATGCCGAACAACTGATGGGCCACCTGTTCGCCACCACCGACCTGGAAAAAAGCTTCCGGGTCAACATGAACGTGATCGGGCTGGACGGCCGCCCGCAGGTGAAGAACCTGAAGATGCTGCTGTCCGAATGGCTGAGCTTCCGCCAGACCACCGTCACCCGCCGCTTGAAGCACCGGCTGGAAAAAGTCGAGCGCCGCCTGCACTTGCTGGAAGGCTTGCTGGTGGCCTTCCTCAATCTGGATGAAGTGATCCGCATCATCCGCACCGAGGACGAGCCGAAGGCGGTGCTGATGGCCCGTTTCTCGCTCAGCGAGGATCAGGCCGATTACATCCTCGACACCAAGCTGAAGCAGCTCGCGCGGCTGGAGGAAATGAAGATCCGCGGCGAGCAGGACGAGCTGGCCGCCGAGCGCGAGAAGCTGCTGGCCACGCTGGACAGCAAGGCCAAGCTGAAGAAGCTGATCAAGGACGAACTGCTGGCCGATGCCAAGAAGTTCGGCGATACCCGCCGCAGCCCGCTGGTGGCGCGCCAGGCCGCGCAGGCGCTGGACGAGACCGAGCTGGTGGCGAGCGAGCCGATGACCGTGGTGGTCAGTGAAAAGGGCTGGGTGCGCGCCGCCAAGGGCCACGACATCGACGCCGCCGGCCTGTCCTACCGCGAAGGCGACCGCCTGCTGGCGGCGGTGCGCGCGCGCAGCACCCAGCAGGTGGCCTTCCTCGATTCCACCGGCCGCAGCTACTCGACATCGGTGCACACCTTGCCCAGCGCGCGCGGCAACGGCGAACCGCTGACCGGGCGCTTCGCCCCTGCTGCCGGTGCCACGTTCGAAGCGCTGGCCAGCGGCGGCAACGACGACCGGCTGGTGATCGCCTCCAGCCACGGCTACGGCTTCGTCACCCGCTTCGAAAACCTGACCAGCCGCAACAAGGCCGGCAAGGCGCTGTTGTCGCTGTCCGACGGTGGCCACGTGCTGCAACCGGCGATGGTGGCCAGCGTCGAAGCCGACCGGATAGTGACTGTCACCAGCGCCGGCCACGTGCTGGCGTTCCCGGTGGCCGAACTGCCCGAGCTGGACAAGGGCAAAGGCAACAAGCTCATCGAGATCCCGAAGGCCAAGCGCGGCACCGAGAAAGTGGTGGCGATCGCGGTGGTGCCCGCAGGTGGCAAGCTGCTGGTGCAGTCGGGCGCGCGCACCATGACCCTAGCCTTCCGCGAGCTGGAACCCTACCTCGGCGCGCGCGGTTCGCGCGGTGGCCTGCTGCCACGCGGCTGGCAGAAGGTGGATGGGTTGGCGGTGGAATCCTGAAACCTTACAGCGATGGCGAGGCCGTCGCGCGTTTCGCGCAGCGGCATTCCAACCGCGTAGCGAAATGCACGGCGGTAGGCGCCATCGAACGAGGAGACACAAATGCACCCTGATTTCTGGCACCAGCGCTGGCAGCAGCAACAAATCGGCTTCCACCAAGCCACCCCTACCCCGCTGCTGCAGAAGCACTGGCCGGCGCTGGGCGTGCCGGCCGATGCCCGCGTGTTCGTGCCGCTGTGCGGCAAATCACTGGACTTGGCATGGCTGGCCGGCCAGGGGTATCGGGTGCTGGGCGTGGAGCTGTCGCAGATCGCGGTGGATGCGTTCTTCGCCGAACACGGGCTGGTACCCGAGATCGAGGACACCCGTTACGGCCGGCACCATCGTGCCGGCGGCATCGAACTGATCTGCGGCGACGCCTTCGGCCTGGACGCTGAACTGCTGGCCAGCTGCAGCGCCGTATTCGACCGCGCCGCGCTGATCGCGCTGCCGCCAGCCATGCGCCAACGGTACGTCGGCGAACTCCATGCCCGGCTGCCCGGCGGCTGCCGTGGCCTGCTGATCACCCTGGAATATCCGCAACAAGACCGCGACGGCCCGCCATTCTCGGTGCCGGAAGATGAAGTGCGCGCTCTGTACGCCGGCGCATGGGATGTCGACCTGCTGGAGCGCCGACCGATCCTAGCCGATCACCCGGGCTTCGTGAATGGGGCAAGCCGGCTGGACACCGCCGTGTTCCGCCTGCACCGCCGATGAACCTGCACCGGCGGTTGACCAGGATCAATTCGCATTCGCCCGCATCTGCCTAAGCTGCGCACATGCATTCCCAGACCATCGCCTTCGATGCCGGCTTGTTGCGGCGCTATGACCGCCCCGGTCCGCGCTACACCTCGTACCCGACCGCGCCGCAGTTCGCCGCGGACTTCGGCGAAGCACAACTGCGCGAGGCGGTGCAGGCCAGCAACGAAGAGCCGATCCCGCGCCGGTTGTCGCTGTACGTGCACGTGCCGTTCTGCTTCAGCCCGTGTTTTTACTGCGGCTGCAACCGCATCATCACCCGCGATCTGGCCCGCGGCGAGGCGTATCTGGCGCGGCTGCACCGTGAAATCGCGCTGATGGCACCGCTGTTCGACCGCGACCGCGAAGTCATCCAGCTGCATTTCGGCGGTGGTACCCCCAATTTCCTGAGCCCGCAACAGCTGGGCGACGTGGTGGATGCGCTGCGCCGGCAGTTCCATTTCGCCGAGGCCGGCGACCGCGACATTTCCATCGAGATCGACCCGCGCTTCTGCGAACCGGGCTGGCTGCCGGAGCTGGCGAAGATCGGCTTCAACCGCGCCAGCCTGGGCGTGCAGGACTTCGACCCGAAGGTGCAGGAGGCAGTCAACCGCATCCAGAGCGTGGAGGAAACCCGCGCGGTGGTGGATGCCGCCCGCAAGGCGGGCCTGCGCTCGGTCAACATCGACCTGATCTACGGCCTGCCCGGGCAGAACCTGGAAGGCTTCGGCAAGACCCTGGACATCGTCACCGAGATCCGCCCGGATCGGCTGGCGGTGTACAGCTACGCGCACATGCCGCACCTGTTCAAGCCGCAGAAACAGATCGACGGCGCGCTGCTGCTGGATGGCGAAGCCAAGCTGGCGCTGCTGCAACTGGCGGTGGAGAAGCTCACCGCCGCCGGCTACGTCTACATCGGCATGGATCACTTCGCCCTGCCCGATGACGACCTCGCGCAGGCGCAGGCGCGCGGCGGCCTGCACCGCAACTTCATGGGCTACACCACTCATGCCGACAGCGACCTGGTCGGCCTCGGTGTGTCCGCGATCAGCCACATCGGCAATACCTTCAGCCAGAACCCGCGCGACCTGCCGGGCTGGGAAGTGGCGATCGATACCGGCAAACTGCCGGTGTTCCGCGGCATGCGCATGAGTGAAGACGACACCCTGCGCGCCGACCTGATCCAGTCGCTGATGTGTCAGGGCCGGATTCCGGTAGCCGCGCTGGAACGTCGCTACGGCATCCGTTTCGAAGACTACTTCGCCAGCGAGCTGGAATTGCTGCACCCCCTGCAGGAAGACGACCTGGTCCGTTTTTCGCCCGGCAGCATCGATGCCACCTCGCACGGGCGCCTGCTATTGCGTAACATTGCCATGTGCTTCGACCGATACCTGACACCACCACCTGCCGATGCCAAACCGCGCTTCTCCCGCGCGATCTGAGCCGTGCCCGCCACCTCGGGTTGCAAGGTGGCCGCAATGAGTGACCTGCCGTTTCCGCGGCTGAGCCCGCAAGTCCTCTCCGACGACGGCGACGAACTGCAATTCTGCTCCACCTGCGCGTTTTCCCACGCCTGCCTGTCGCAGGGCATGGACAAGGGCGCGCTGCGCGAGCTGCATGTGCTGGTGGAGCACATCGGCCCGTTCCATGCCGGCGAGCACGTCTTCCGCGAAGGCGACCCATTCGAAGCCATCGCGGCGGTGCGCGCCGGCACCGTCAAGACCTGCGTCACCGATGCCGACGGCCACGAACACGTGCTGGGCTTCCACTTCCCGGGCGAAGTGATCGGGCTCAACGCCATCGACGGCCATCGCTATCCGTGCGATGCGATCGCGCTGGACACGGTGATGCTGTGCAAGTTCTCGTTCCCGAAGATTTCCGTGCTGGCGGCGAAAGTGCCGGGCGTGCAGCGTGAATTGTTCCGCCTGCTCAGCCGCGACATCGGCCGCGCCGCCCTGCTGGCCGGGGACTGGAGCGCCGACCAGCGCGTTGCCGCATTCCTGGTGGGGATGTCGCGCCGGCTGGCCGCGCGCGGTTTCTCCGCCACCCGTTTCCAGCTGACCATGGCACGCACCGACATCGCCAACTACCTGCGGCTTGCACCGGAAACCGTCAGCCGCGTGCTGCGACGGATGCAGGACGACGCGTTGCTGGCGGTGGAGCGGCGTGAAGTGGAATTGCTGGATCCCGCGCGCATCGAGGCACTGGCGGCACCCATCCTGCGCGACTGACGGCTCCCGCCGGCATGCCCGGCCGGGACCACGCCGGCAGTTGACGCAAGTCATGGTGCAATGCGGTGACGAAGCCGACGATGCCTCGCTGTTCCATCCAAGCGTTTGCCATCAAGGAGAGTCGCAATGTCCATCACGAAACGGCTATGGCTGGGCCTGGGCGCCCTGCTTGTCGCCAGCTTCGCGGTCATGCTCTGGTTGGGCGTGGACCTGGTCCACACCGCCCCACCGGTACCCGACCGCGTCATCGCCGCCAACGGCCAGGTGCTTTACACCCGCGCCGACGTCGACCGCGGCCGGGAGGTCTGGCAGAGCATCGGCGGCCAGCAGCTGGGCTCGATCTGGGGCCACGGTGCGCTGGTCGCACCCGACTGGTCGGCCGACTGGCTGCACCGTGAAACCGAAGCCATGCTGGAATTGCAGGCACGCGCCGACACCGGCCAGTCCTACGCCAGCATGGATGCGACGGAAAAGGCCAAGACCGAGGCCAGCGTCAAGCCGCAGATGCGGAACAACACCTACGACGCGGCCAAGAACGACCTCGTGGTCAGCAACCAGCGGGCGCAAGCCATCAGCACGGTGGCCGCACACTACGAGAGCCTGTTCTCGAACGACCCGGCCACGCGCCAGCTGCGCATCGATTACGCCATGCGCGAAAACACGGTGCCGGACGCCGACAACCGTCGCGCGATGACCGCGTTCTTCTTCTGGACGGCGTGGGCCGCCGGCACCGACCGCCCGGGTGCCAGCAACCGTACCTACACCAACAACTGGCCGTATGAACCCCTGATCGGCAACCAGCCGACCTCCGACACCTTCATCTGGTCGATGTTCTCGCTGTTGTTCATGATCGGCGGCATCGGCCTGCTGGCGTGGCATTACGCCGGCTGGCACGGCAAGGAAGCACTGCCCACGCCGCCGGCGCAGGACCCGCTGCAAGGGCTGGTCATCACTCCCTCGATGAAAGCCACTGCCAAGTATTTCTGGGTGGTGGTGGCATTGTTCCTGTTCCAGATCCTGATGGGCGCCACCACCGCGCACTACCAGGTGGAAGGCCAGCAGGCCTACGGCTTCGCCATCTCCGAAATCCTGCCCTACTCGCTGACCCGCACCTGGCACACCCAGCTGGCGGTGCTGTGGATCGCCACCGCATGGCTGGCCACCGGCCTGTACATCGCCCCGGCGATTTCGGGCCACGAGCCCAGATTCCAGCGCGCGGGCGTCAACTTCCTGTTCGTCTGCCTGTTGGTCATCGTGGTCGGCGCGTTCGCCGGCCAGTGGTTCGCGGTGATGCAGAAGATGGGCCTGCAATACAACTTCTGGTTCGGCCACCAGGGTTGGGAATACGTGGATCTGGGCCGTTTCTGGCAGGCCTTCCTGTTCATCGGCCTGCTGTTGTGGTTGCTGCTGATGGGGCGCTCGCTGTGGCCGGCACTCAAGCGCAAGGACGAAATGTCCTCGATCGTGGGCCTGCTGTTCCTGTCCACCGTCGCCATCGCCCTGTTCTACGGCGCCGGCCTGATGTGGGGCGAAAAGAGCCATCTGTCGGTGGTCGAGTACTGGCGCTGGTGGGTGGTGCACCTGTGGGTGGAAGGTTTCTTCGAGGTGTTCGCGGTGGCCGTCATCAGCTTCCTGTTCGTGAAGCTGGGGCTGATCCGCGGCAAGTCGGCCACCACCAACGTGCTGTTCGCCACCATCGTGTACATGAGCGGCGGCGTGCTGGGCATGTTCCACCACCTGTACTTCGCCGGCACCACCACCGCCGCGGTGGCGCTGGGTGCCAGTTTCTCGGCACTGGAAGTGGTGCCGCTGGCGTTGATCGGGCTGGAAGCCTACGAGACCTGGAGCCACAGCCGCGCCACGCCGTGGATGGAACGCTACAAGTGGCCGATCATGTTCTTCCTGGCCACCAGCTTCTGGAACCTGATCGGTGCCGGCCTGTTCGGCTTCCTGATCAATACCCCGATCGCGCTGTACTACATGCAGGGCCTGAACCTGACCCCGCTGCATGGCCACACCGCGCTGTTCGGCGTGTACGGGATGCTGGGCATCGGCCTGATGCTGTTCTGCCTGCGCGGCCTGCGTCCGCAGGTGCTGTGGCCCGCCGGCCTGCTGCGCGGTGCGTTCTGGAGCCTCAACATCGGCCTGGGCCTGATGGCCATGCTGACCCTGCTGCCGATGGGTGTGCTGCAGCTCAATGCCGCCCTGGAAAACGGCTACTGGTTCGCCCGCTCCGCCGAGTTCATGAGCCGCCCGATCATCCACATGCTGGTGTGGATGCGCATGCCGGGCGACCTGGTGTTCTCCGCCGGCGCGCTGATGCTGGCGCTGTTCGTGGCCCGCAAGTGGTTGAGGCCCGGCAAGGCAAGCTGATTCCGCGCAAACCCAGGCAACAGGATTCGGGGACGGCATATGCCGTCCTCGTTTTTTTAGGGGGGCTCAAAAGCCGCTTCATTTGTCGCACAAGCGATTATCGGATAGCGTGAAGAAAGTACATGATGAAGGTTCGACGGGGATATCAAACTCATGGATTGGAAAACCCTGCCAGGCGGCAGTCTGCTGCTTGCTGCGATGTTCCTTTTTGCCCCCTTTCAAGCACAAGCCGTGGAGCAAGGCCCGGTAAAAGGTGGCGATGGCGCATGCCCAACCGGCTCATCGCCAAGCCAATCAGGAGATGGGTGTGCATGGGATCTGCCCCCATTGCCGGTGATAGGCACCACCGTGAGCTGGATCAATGCCGGATGGGGTAATCGGGCCGACTTCATACATGCCGAGTGGTATCCGATCCCGCTCAGAATGGAAGAGGGGTTCAGCCCGACGGAAGGATGGGTCTGGGGACGCAAGAAGCAGAGCGTGCAGAAATCCCCATGTGACACGACAAAAAAACCCGTATTGATTGGATCAGGCACCAAACTCCTGCCGGAAGAGGATTTCGTCGCTGCAGGCAACGGCTATGCGTTCGGGCTTTCCAGAACCTACGTCAAAGACAACTCGAAAATCGGCATCTTCGGGCAATCATGGAGTTCCAGCCTTGATTACACGCTCGTGTTCGAGTATGAAAATTACGTGTGCTGGGCCTATCTTGACAAAAGCGTGGCTTGCAACCCCAACGGCAAGCCATTGCTGGTTGTACATGCCTACAATCCGTCCGGGTACGCCACGCATTTCCGCCTGAACAATGGCGTCTGGACGTCCGCCGCGGGCGATATCGCCCAACTGGTTAATGGCGATTGGGTCATCGACTACCGGGACGGCTCCCGCAACACCTTCGGCACCAACGGCAAGCCGAAGACCATCCAGGACGAACGCGGCATCGGCCTGATCTACAACTACAACGCCAGCAACCAACTCCTCAGCGTGGCCCACACGTCCGGGCGCACGCTCTCCCTCACATGGTCGAGTGGCAAGGTCACAGCCATCACCGCGCCAAACGGCAAGACCTACAGCTACGCCTACGATGGCAACGATTACCTCGCCAGCGTCACCTACCCGGACAATTTAGGCACCCGCACCTATCACTATGAGGACAGCGCCCAACCCGGCGGTCTGACCGGCCTCTCGATCAACGACGTCCGCCAGACCCGCTACAAGTACTATGCCGATGGCAGGGTGGAGTGGTCGGGGTTTGACGGCGGCGCGGAACGCAGCACGTTTGCCTACGGCACGGACTACACCAGCGTCACCAACGCCTTGGGCCAGGCCACCATGTACCGGCTGGTGGAATTGGGCGGCATCAAGCGCATCTGGCGCGTCGAACGCCCGGTCAGCGGCACCTGTGCGCCGGGGATCGTCGATAGCCAGTACGATGCCAATGGCAACGTGGATTACGAAGTCGACGCGTTGGGCGTCAAGACCGACTACAGCTACGACGCCGAAGATCGCCTAACCCAGAAAATCACCGGCATCGGTCCGGCCAACCAGACCGACCAGCAGCAGATCACGCAGTACGTCTGGGACGCCTCGCGCAAGGGCCGCCTGAACCAGGTCAAGGTCTTCGGCACCGGTACCAGCCAGCCGCTGAACACCACCACCTACACCTATTACCCGGACGGGGATGCACGGGCGCGCCTACTCAAATCGGTTGCCGTCGCCAACCAGGGCGACGGCACGCTGGGGACATTGACCACCGCCTACGACTACACCCTTCATCCCAACGACCTGGTGGCCACCATGACCGTGGACGGCCCGCTCTCCGGCTCGGGAGACGCCCTCACCTACACCTACGACACCGCCGGCAACCTGCTGACGGTGAAGAACAGCCTCAACCACACCACCACCTACTCCAACTACACCGCGCTGGGCCAACCCGGCACCATCACCACGCCCAACGGCGCGGTGACGCAATACACCTACAACGCCCGTGGCCAAGTCCTGACGGAGAAGAAGACGGTGAACGGCGCGGTGCAAACCACCACCACGGCCTATGACACCCGTGGCCGGCCTGTGCAGGTCACGACCCCGGACGGGGAAGTCATCGACACCGCCTACGACGCCTATGATCGGGTCACCTCGGTCTCCAAGACCGAATACCTGCCCGACATCGGCGACCCCGGCGACACGAACTACCAATACGACCGCCGCAACATCCGCCAGCAGGCCATCGCCTACAACCTGCTGTCGCAACCGACCAGCGTGACCACCTCCTTCCGTTACCGGTACTTGATCTGGATCGAGGTGTTGCAAAAGGACAAAGAGGTGGGTACTACCACCACCCAGCAGAAGGTGAGCTACGAGTACGATGCCGGCGGCTTTCTGAGCAAGCGCAAGGGCGAGGACGGACAGGCGCTGACCTACCACTACAACGCCAACGGCGACGTGGACCAGGTGAAGGACGCGCTGAACAACACGACCAGCTACGCCTACGACCGCCATCGCCGGATCAGCGCCATCACCGATGCCGCGGGCACCACCCAGATCGACTACAACCCGCTGGGCCTGACCCTGCAGGTGCGCGATGCGCGCAACAACAGCACCACCTACGGCTACGACGGCCTGGGCAATCTGCTGACCCAAGCCAGTCCGGATACGGGCACCACCGGCTTCACCTACAACAGCGCGGGACAGCGCACCCAGATGCAGCGGGCGGATGCGTCCACGGTGAGCTATACCTACGACACGCTGGGCCGCCTCGCCACGCAATCCGGCAGCGGCCAGACCCGCACCCTGACCTATGACGGCTGCACCAACGGCAAGGGCTTGTTGTGCAGCGCCACCAAGACCGGCGGCACGGCCACGACGGCCAGCTTCGCCTACACCCCGTGGGGTCAAGTCGCCACCCGGCAGGACACGCTCAACGGCACGACGGACACCATCGGCTACAGCTACGACGGCATGCATCGGCTGGCCGGGATCGCCTATCCGGGCGGTGTGAGCGTGGGCTACGGGTACTCCGACGGTCGGGTGGCGACGATCACGGCGACGGTGAACGGCACCACCAGCACGGTAGCGACGCTGGACGGATACCAGGCGTTCGGCCCGCCGGTGTACCTGACCTACGGCAACGGGTTGTTCCGCACGACCAACTACGACACCGACCGCCGGATCACCGGAATCAGCACCAACGCACCGGGCGGCCCGATCCAGAGCCTGACCTACGGATTCGACGCCGCCGATCGGATCACCGCGATCACCAACGGCATCGATGCGGGCCAGACGCAGCAGTA
>JAGWUF010000060.1 GCA_028868545.1 Lysobacteraceae bacterium
CGCAGACGCTCGGCCAGCGGGTCGATGCCGTCGGGCAGCACTTCGATATGGCCGACATCGGCACCGAGTTTGCGCAGCCCTTCCACCAGCACCGGGCCGGAACGGTCTTCGTACTCGCCACTGCTGGCGCGGTCGCTCAGGGTGATGACCGCGCAGGGCACGCCGTGCAGGCGGGCCAGGTCGCGCGGCTGGTAGTGCGCGCGCTCGTCGTCGGTCATGCCGTCGGGGTGCACCCACAGCCCCTTCTTGCCGCCTTCCTTGAACAGCAGGCGAATGCCGGAAATCGTCAGCGCCGGCTCGACCGGCTTGGTCAAGTCGTAAAGCGTGAGCAGGGCCGCGTTGACGCCGGCCAGCGCTTCCATTTCGACGCCGGTGCGGGCCTCCAGCGCACATTCGCAATAGACGCGGATGGCGTGACGCTCCGGCACCGGCACGCAGCGCACGCGCACCAGCTCCAGCGAGATCGGGTGGCACAGCGGCATCAGCTGTGATGCCATTTTCGCCCCCTGCAGGCCGGCGATTTCCGCCATCACCAGCGCGTCACCCTTGGGCAGGCGGCGCTCGATGACGGTGGCGAATGCATCGGGGCCGGGCAGGAATTCGCCCACCGCCACCGCGCGGCGGCGGGTCGGGCGCTTGTTGCGGATATCGGCCATGTAGAAAGCCGCGTCGCGTTGCGTGGTCATGGGTGCCTGCTTATCCGCCGATGGAGGCGAGGTGCGGGGTGATGCCGGTATTGCCCTGATGCAGGCCGTGGCCGGCAGCCTTCAGGCCCAGCTGGGTGGCGATGCGACCAACCAGCGCGTCGTGGTCGTCGTCCGACTGCAGCAGCGGCCGCAGCGGAATGCCGAAATCGCCGAACAGGCACAGCCGCAGGTCGCCGCGCGCGGTCACCCGCAGGCGGTTGCAGCCGGCGCAGAAGTCCTTGGAATACGGGGCGATGATGCCGATCCGCCCGCGATAGCCCGGGTG
Organism: Lysobacteraceae bacterium; assembly: GCA_028868545.1. Classification (GTDB taxonomy): domain Bacteria; phylum Pseudomonadota; class Gammaproteobacteria; order Xanthomonadales; family Xanthomonadaceae; genus Thermomonas. The sequence continues at coordinate 973 of JAGWUF010000060.1, forward strand.
CGCGTACTCGCGCGCCGGGCCGGCATCGGCGGCACGGGCTTGCTGCGTCCAGCCGGCATCCACCAACTGTTGTTCCAGCGCCTCGGCGCGGTAGTGGTGGCGTTCGAAATACGCCGCGTTGTCGCCGGTGCGCATCAGCTCGATGAAGCGGATCGACACATCGCGGCTGCGCAGGAACGCCATCCACGCCGGCAGCTCGTCGTCGTTCAGGCCGCGCAGCAGCACCGCGTTGAGCTTGACCGCAGCAAAGCCCAGGGCCTGCGCAATCTCGACGCCTTCCATCACCTCGTCGAAGCGGTCGTGTCCGGTGATGGCGGCAAAGCGCGCCGGTTGCAGGCTGTCCAGGCTGACGTTGAGCGCGGTCAGCCCGGCCTCGCGCCACAGCCGCACATGCTTCGGCAGCAGGCAGCCATTGGTGGTCAGGGCGATCTTCTGCACGCCCGGCGTGGCCGAGACGGCGGCAATGATCGACGGCAGATCCTTGCGCAGGCTGGGCTCGCCGCCGGTCAGGCGGATCTTGCGCATGCCCACCGCCGCAAAGCCGCGCACCAGCCGCTGGATTTCCACAAGCGTCAGGAACGTGGGCCGCCCATCGGCCTGGTAGCCATTCGGCAGGCAATAGCTGCAACGGTAGTTGCAGGCCTCGGTGAGCGAGAGCCGCAGATAGGGGAACGTGCGGCCGAAACCGTCGATGAGGGTTGCCATCTTGTTGCTCCAGTCCAAACACGGGAGGCCGGCCCGTTTCCGCTGCCGACCCGGTGGCCCGGTCTTTCGACCCGGACCACGGCCCCGCCGCCATATTCACGAAGAACCCAGGCAGTGGGGCTTGGAGATGCCACGTGCAACAGCTTAGCCCCGGCAGGGCCGCCCGCGCTTGATTGCGATCAAACCGGCTGGAAATTGTCGGCCGACGCGCCGTCAATGCCGGTGCAGACGTGTAAGCTGCGCCCCCATCGCCCTCCCCCACGACGCCACCGCCATGAGTCTCGCCAGCTTCCAGGATCTGCTCGACGCCGCCCGGCAGCAACCCGAGCCGCAGCGTTTGTTGTTCGTGTTCGCCAAGGTCGAGCTGCCGCAAAACGCCACTGCCGAGCAGCGCGAACGGTTTGAGAATTGCGAAGGCGGCACCCTCACGCCCAGCCTGTGCGTGGACAAAGCCCCGGCGGACATTGCCAGTTTCGAGGCCTTGGTTGAAGAATCCAAGACCACCGGCCAAGACTGGGACATGGTGTTCGTAGGCAGCCTGTCTGGCCGTGGCGGCATCGCGCCCAATGCCGACGAAGCAGCGCAGCCGCTGCGTTTCATGGTCAATGCGATCAATAACGGCCAGGTGGCGCAGTTCGCCACCTTCAACCGCCAAGGCGGGGTCTTGCAGTTCGGCTGACGGTTCGGCTGAAGATCTTAGCCGCCCATCAAGTGGCGCACAGCCTGTAGGCCTAAGAAGAATACCAACAGCACAGTGTTGATCGCCCAGACCACGGTCAACGCCTGCGCCATCACCCCATAGCGGGAGTCTTTGACGTTGGGGCTGGCCTTCCATACGGCGGCCACAATCCACGCGGTATAGCCCAGCAAGAACACCAGCAGGCCCAAGGTGGCACCCCACAGGCCGTCTTGCTCTAGCAGCCACGCCACCGCGAGCCACAGCAGGTTGCTGGGCAGCACGCCATACAGCCAGAACACCTTCCACAACGGGTTGCGGTCGGGTTTATAGATTGCGGAAGTGGCCTGCATGGACGTCCCCTGAAGCGTGGTGGATGTCTTGAATAGTACGCCGTCCGTCGCGGCTGGCAAGCGCAGCTGTGCCACACTTCCACAATGACTCTGCTTATTGCCGCCGTGTTGTTGTATCTGTCTGCCGCCATCTGGCTAGGGCTGGGCGTACAGCGCCCTAACAGCCCTTTTTTGCGTGGCTGGTTGCTGCCTGCCGGTTTTGCTTTGCTCTTGCATGCTGCCTTCCACTGGCTGGGCTGGCGGCAGACCGGCAGCACCGATCTACACTTCTTCGCCGCACTCTCGTTGGTGGGACTGGGGATGGCCACACTGACCACATTGGCGGGCATCAGCGGCCGGCTGCGTGCGCTCGGGGTGGTGGTGTTCCCGCTGGCGGCGCTTTTGTTGGTGGCGTACGGGGCTTATGGGCACGCCCGCCAACCCGAGCCGCTGGGCTGGCGCTTGCTGCTGCATGCCTGGCTGGCCTTGCTGGCCTATGCCACGTTGGCATTGGCGGCCCTGTTGGCGGTGTTTTTATGGGCGCAAGAACGCGCCCTGCGGCGGCGTGAATTCCATCTTTGGCTACGCGCCCTGCCCCCGCTGACCGAGCTGGAAACCCTGCTATTTCGCAGCATTGCCGTGGGTTTTGTGCTGCTCACCGCCACCTTGCTGACCGGCGTGCTGTTTGTGGACAACCTGCTGGCCCAGCATCTGGTGCACAAAACCGTGCTCAGCCTGCTGTCTTGGCTGGTGTTTGGTGGGCTGCTGCTGGGCCGGCATCTGCGTGGTTGGCGCGGCAGCAAAGCCGTGCGCTGGACGCTCACCGCCATGGCGCTGCTGGTGCTGGCCTTCTTCGGCAGCAAATTCGTGCTGGAGCTGGTGCTGCATCGGGCCAGTTGCACCACTTCATTGCAAGCACAATGTTTGCATTGACAACAATTGCATGGGATGGCAATATGCCACCCCATGCACGCACCTATTCCCAATTCCGAAGCCTGCAGCGGTTCCGCGCTGGGCCTGCTGTTCCGCCAGACCCGCGATGCCATGTGGGCGCGGATGGAACGCGAGTTGGCCGCTGCCGGCCATGAACTGACCTTCAGCCAGTTCATCGCGATGAAGAAACTGACCCAGGGCGCCGCCAGCGTCACCGACCTGGCGCGCACCGCCGACCTCAACCCCGGTGCGATGACCCGCCTGCTGGACAAGCTGGAAGCACGCGGCCTGCTGGTGCGCGTGGCCGACCCCGGCGACCGCCGCGCCCTGCACATCCACCTGACCGAGGCTGGCCGCACGATGTGGCGCGATATCGACCAGTGCGGCCAGCGCGTGCGCGAGCGCGCCCTGCACGGGATGGACGAGGCCACCCGCACCCGACTCACCCGCCTGCTGGAGCAGGCGCGCGACAACCTGCTGTCCCAGGATTGACCCCATGCCTCGAATGAATCTCCTCGTCACCGCCCTGTGTGGCGCGCTGCTGGTGGGTGGCTGCGCCAGCAGCGCCGGCCTGGTGCCGCAAGGTCAACTGCGTGATGCCGCCAGCCTGCACATCGACAAATCACTGGGTCACGCGGCGCTCACCCCGGCGGCATGGCCGCAGGCGCGTTGGTGGGCCAGTCTCCAGGATCCGCAACTGGACGCCTTGATCGACGAGGCACTGGCCGGCTCGCCGTCGATCGACGCGGCCGATGCCCGCGTCCGCAAGGCCACGGCGCAGGCCGGGCTGGCCGACGCCGCGCGCCAGCCCAGCGTGGGCGGTGGTGCGCAGATCGCCGGCCTGCAAATCCCCGAGACCCTGGCGCCCGAACCGGTGGGCGGCAAGTTCAACCTCGCTTATCTGCTGACCCTGAGCCTGAAATACAACCCGGATCTGTGGGGGACGTCGCGCAGCAAATGGCTGGCCGCCGTGGGTAGCGCCCATGCCGCCGAAGTGGACGCCCAGGCCGCGCGCCTGACCCTGGCCGCCAATGTGGCCCGCACTTACGTGGCACTGGGCCAGGCCTTCGATGCGCTGGATGCGGCGACCGCCGAAGCCCAGCGCAGCAATGCCCTGGTGACACTGGGCCAGCGTCGCACGCAGGCGGGGCTGGACAACGGCATCGGCCTGCACCAGAACGAAAGCGCCGCTGCCGCTGCCCGGCAGCAGCAGCAAGCGGCCCAGCAACAGATCGATGCCCTGCGCAATGCGCTGGCGCTGCTGGCCGGGGCCGGCCCGGATCGCGGCCTGGCGATCCAGCGCCCGCAGCTGGCCACGCCCGACATCGGCATCCCCGCGCAACTGCCCAGCGATCTGCTGGCCCGCCGCGCCGACGTGGTGGCCGCCCGTTGGCGGGTGGAAGCTGCGCAACACGGCATCGACGCCAGCAAGGCGGCGTTCTATCCAAGCATCAACCTGAGCGCGCTGGCCGGGCTGGGCGCAGGCCATCTGGGCGATGTATTCGGCAGCAATGCGCTGCTGTTCAACGGCGGCCCGGCACTGAGCCTGCCGATTTTCGAAGGCGGCGCCTTGCAGCAGCAACTGCGCGGCAGCAATGCCGATTACGACCTGGCCGTGGCCAACTACAACCAGACCTTGCTGACCGCAATCCGCGAGGTAGCCGATGCCGTGCAATCGGCGCGTACGCTGGATGCCCGTCTCGCCAGCACCACCCGGGCCCGCACCGCCGCCGAAGCCGCCTGCACGCAGCTGCAGGCACGCCAGCGCGCCGGGCTGGCCAACCTGCTGGACGTGCTGGCCGCACAGAAGCCACTGCTGCAACTGGATCTGCAATTGAGCACGCTGCAGGCCGAACGCCGCAACGCCAGCATCAATCTCGATCAAGCCCTGGGCGGCGGTCTCACCACTGATGCCCCGTCCACCACCGCGTCCAGGTGATACAACGATGACCACTGAAACCACACCCAACACCTCCACTGGCAAGGCCGCACCGCTGCCGACTTCGCAATCTGCCGCAGTGCCCGCCAACGGCAAGCGCCGCCGCGCCCTGCTGATCGTGCTGACGATCGCGGTGGTCGCAGGCGCCGCGTGGGCCGCGTACTACCTGCTGGTGGCGCGCTGGCACCAGGACACCGACGATGCCTATGTGCAGGGCAACGTGGTCAGCATCACCCCGCAGACGCTGGGCACGGTGGTGGCAATCAATGCCGACGACGGCATGCGCGTGAACGCCGGGCAAGTGCTGGTACAGCTTGATCCAAACGACGCCAAGGTGGCGCTGGAACAGGCTCAAGCCAATCTTGCCGCCACCGTGCGCCAGGTGCGCGGGCTGTACAGCAGCGTGGATTCGGCGCAGGCCGACATCGCCGCGCGCGAAGTGGCGCTGGCGCAGGCGCGCGCCGACGTGGCGCGGCGCAGCGGGCTGGTGGCCAGCGGCGCGGTCTCGGCCGAAGAACTGGCCCATGCGCAAACCCAATTGCAGGCGATGGAAGCCGCACTGGCCGGCTCGCGCGGGCAACTGGCGCGCAGCCACGCGCTGGTGGACGCCACCACGGTCAGCAACCAACCGCAGGTGCAGGCGGCAGCCGCGCAATTGCGACAGGCCTATCTGAACGAGCAGCGCACGGCGATCGTTGCGCCGGTGGCGGGCTTCGTGGCCAAGCGCAGCGTGCAGCTGGGCCAGCGCGTGCAGCCGGGGGTGACTCTGATGGCCGTCATTCCGCTGCATCAGGTGTGGGTGGATGCCAACTTCAAGGAAACCCAGCTGCACAACCTGCGTCTGGGCCAGCCAGTGAAACTGCGTGCCGACATGTATGGCGATGGCATCGAGTTCGACGGCAAGGTGGCCAGCCTGGGGCTGGGCACCGGCAGCGCGTTCGCCCTGCTGCCGGCGCAGAACGCCAGCGGCAACTGGATCAAGATCGTGCAGCGCGTGCCGGTGCGCATCACCCTGGATCCGAAGCAGTTGCAGGCGCATCCGCTGCGGCTGGGCATGAGCATGGCGGTGGATGTCGGCGTGCGTGACCAGGATCTGCCGGTGCTGCCGGCCACCGCGCCCACCCAACCGGTGCTGGCCACCGACGCCTATGCCAAGCAACTGCACGATGCCGACGCGATGATCACCACGCTCATCGAAGCCAACTTGCCGGGCAACAAGCGCTGAACGCGGACGTCCGATGAGCACGCTTGCAGAACAGGAAGAAGCGGCTGGCCTGCCGCCGGGGCGTGAATCGGAGTCGACCAGCCTGGCCGATTTCCGCCCGCCCAATGTGCCGTTGACCACGCTGGGATTGGCGCTGGCCAGTTTCATGCAGGTGCTGGACACCACCATCGCGAATGTGTCGCTGCCCACCATTTCCGGCAACCTGGGCGGCAGCGCCAATCAGGCGACCTGGGTGATCACCTCGTTCGCGGTCAGCACCGCGATTGCCTTGCCCTTGACCGGCTGGCTGGCGCGGCGTTTTGGTGAGCGCAAATTGTTCATGTGGTCCACGCTGGGCTTCGTGTTCGCCTCGTTCCTGTGCGGGCTGGCGCATACGATGGGCCTGCTGGTCATGGCGCGTGCACTGCAGGGCCTGCTGGCCGGGCCGATGTACCCCGTCACCCAGGCCTTGTTGTTGTCGATCTATCCGCCCGCCAAACGCGGCCATGCCATCGCCCTGCTGGCGATGGTGACGGTGGTGGCACCCATCGCGGGGCCGATCCTGGGGGGCTGGATCACCGACAACTACAGCTGGGAATGGATTTTCTTCATCAACATCCCCCTCGGTATTTTCGCCAGCATGGTGGTGGGCAAGCAGCTGAAAGGCCGCCCGGAAAAGCTGGAAAAACCGAAGATGGATTACATCGGCCTGGCCACGCTGGTGCTGGGCGTGGGCGCGCTGCAGATCCTGCTGGATCTGGGCAACGACGAAGACTGGTTTGCCTCGCACACCATCGTGGTGCTGGCCATCGTGGCGGTGATTGCACTGGCGGTGTTCGTGATCTGGGAGCTGACCGACAAGGACCCCATCGTCAATCTGCGCCTGTTCCGCCATCGCAATTTCGCCGCCGGTACCGCCGCCATGGTGGTGGCCTACGGCTCGTTCTTCAGTGTCGGCATCCTGGTGCCGCTGTGGCTGCAACGCAATCTGGGGTTCACCGCCGTGTGGTCGGGTTTTGCCACCGCGCCGATCGGCATCCTGCCGATCCTGCTGACCCCGTTCGTGGGCAAATACGCCAACCGTTTCGACCTGCGCATTCTCGCCAGTTTCGCCTTCGTGGCGTTGTCGCTGACCAGTTTCCTGCGCTCGGCTTTCAACCTCGACGTGGACTTCGCGCACGTGGCCTGGGTGCAGCTGTTCCAGGGCATTGGCGTGGCGCTGTTCTTCATGCCGGTGCTGCAGATCCTGCTGTCGGATCTGGCCCCGCACGAAATCGCGGCAGGTTCGGGTCTGATGACCTTCCTGCGCACGCTGGGCGGCAGCTTCGCCGCCTCCTTGACCACCTACGCCTGGAGCGAGCGCGGTGCGTTCCACCATGCGCATCTGACCGAACGCATTTCCAGCCTCGACCCGGTGGCCATGCAGCAAGTGGCGCACTATGGCGGCGGCGACCCGCAACGCGGCGCCGCGGTGATGGAACTGATGATCTCCAACCAGGCCGCGCAGCTGGGCTTCAACGAAATCTTCCACCTGCTGGGCATCCTGTTCCTGCTGGTCATCACCTTCGTGTGGGTGGCCAAACCCCCGTTTGCCGCCAAGATCGGCGGCGCGGCGGGGGGTGGGCATTGATTGCGGCGTGCCCACCTCCATGCGATGACACGCCTGAAACCTGAGGAGTGCCGCTAGTTCTTCGCGGCGACGACATCCAACAGGTTGTCATCCGCGATGCGGTCGATCAACTTATTGTATGGGTCGATGCCGGCGCGGGTGGGAGGCTTGTCCACCACCAGGGTGAATGTGCGTTTCCCGTCGCCGAACTTCTCGCGCTGCATCAGCAGCGGCTTCAGATCATTGCCCGTGCCCTCGAACACACCGATATCGATGTAGTCGGCCAACGGCGCTGGCTTGTCATTGCCGTCGCCGTCAGCCTGCACCTTGCCGGCCTGCACCGTGAGGGTGACGTCATACTTGCCGTCGGCGCGCTTTTTCGACGTGGCGGAAATTGCGCGATTGTCGTACAGCACGATGCGGTTGAAACCATCCTCCACCAGATAATGCAGCTCCGGCGGCGTCTGTTCGAGCAAGGATTCGACCAGCAGACGCGTGTCCGGGTAGGGCCCGTCGGGGCCGCTTCCGGCGTTGGCGTAGCGGTAGCGCGTCAGGAAGTTGCGCAGGGCCAGGTTGACCTTGTCCTCGCCCACGTAGTCGGCCAGCGCGTACATCACCAAGCCACCCTTGTTGTACCAGACGTATGGCTCGTTCTGCACCAGCGCCAACGGGCGCTCCTTGCGCTGCTCGCTGACCCGACCGCGCAGATAGCTGTCCAGCTCGCGCTGGCGCAGCAGCACGCGGAACGGTTCGGAATACTCGCCGTACTTGTGCTTCAGTGCCATCAACGCCGAGTACTCGGCCAGCGTTTCGGACATCATGTTGCTGCCCTGCACCTGGCCACCGATCAACTGGTGGCCCCACCATTGGTGACCCAGTTCGTGCGCGGTGATGTAATAGGCGAAATCCGCGTCCTGCGGACGCTTGCGGCGCTGGATGAAGCCCATGCCCTCCGAGAACGGCACGGTGTTCGGGAACGACTGCGCGAACCCCCGGTATCGCGGGTATTCGAGCACGCGGTACTGACGAAATTGGAAGGGGCTGAAGTATTTCTCGTTATAGGCCAATCCATCGCGCACGGCGGCCAGCATCGAATCCAGTGCATAGGTGTGGCCAGGATGGTAGTAAAACTCCAGGTTGATCGGCCCGTTGACACCCTGATAGACATCTTTCCTCACCTCATAGCGACCGGAAACGAAGGCGAAGAAATTCAGGATGGGCTGATTGCCCATGCTGTATTCGTAGTAGTTGCGTCCGTTTTCCTGCCACTGCTTCTGCAGGTAGCCCGGTGCCATCGCCAATTGGTCGCCGGCGGTGCCGACCACGGCATGGAACGATATCCAGTCCGAGTGCGACGTGAACAGGTTGGTGCGCGCGCCCTTCACATCACCGCGTGGCGGCATCTCCTCCTGCGCGCCGAGGCCATGCTCGCGACGACGACGGGGATCATCCAACTCCATGCCACTGTCGTAACCCAACGAGGGGAAATAAGCCAGGTCGAAGAACGTACCGTTGTAGGCGAAGTTGCCGTCGCTGTCTCCTCCGCCGAAAGCACTCACGGTACCGTCGTGGAAGCCCTTCGTATCATGGCCAACCTTGAAATCCAGCTGCATCGTTTCGCCCGGCTGCAAGGGTGTGTCCAGCGCGTAGATCGAATACAGGTTGCGCGGCGCCTTGCTCACCAGCTGCGCAGGCCGGCCAAAGCGCAGTTCGCGCACGGCATCGTTCGCGTCGGTGAAGTGCAGCTCCTTGATCGGCACGCCGGCCTTGTTCTCCAGCACGTAACTGCCGGTGGCGGCGAACGAACGCTTGTCCGGGTAGATCTCCACCTTGACGTCAACCGCCGTGACCTTAGGCAGCGGGATGTGTTCGTACTGCTTGAAATCACGCTCGTATCCGGCCCGAATGCCCTGGCGCTGCTTCTTGGTCAGGAACTCGTTGAGCACGTGGCTGTTGTAGTAGAACCAGCCGCCTGCACCGACCGCTAGCAGCAGGCATGCTAGCGCCGCCGGCATCCACCGCCCGACGTGTTTCCATGCCTGCCTGACCCGCGACTTCAGGCCGACTTCCGCCCCGCGCCGAGCAAGCGCCTGCGACAGCACGCTGAGGAAGGTGAAGACCGCCAGCCAGTAGGTGATCGACCAGAAGATCGGCTGCACGTAGGGGCCGTAACCGTTCATGTCCGAATAGATGAAAAACGGCACGGTGCCAGGCAATAGCAAGGTGTTTTCGACGCCGAAGCTGTATAGCATCGGCACCACCACCCAGATACCGATGCTGATGGTCAGGCCGAGGAACTTGTTCGGCACCACCACCTGCACGAACAGCGCCAGCATTGCGAAGCCGAGAATCTGCGGAAACGCGATCAGATACAGCTCCTTCAGGTACAGCCACGGCTCGTAGTGGTAATAGCCAAGCACGGTCTGCATGACGATACCGACCAACATCGCCAGCGCCAGCAGCATGGCCTCGACCACGGCGATCGCGACCAGCTTGGACAGCCAGTCCGGCAGCACACCCAGCGGCAGAGCATCGTGGATGCCGTCGAAGCGGTGCTCGCGCTCGCGCCACGCCAGCTCGGCGGCGTACAGCGAAGCGATGATGAGGAAGAACAGGAAGGCACTGCCTTCCACGACCTCCAGCATCAGGTAGGTCACCGGCCACACGTCTACGCCATTGCTGCGCCCGGCGTACCAGCCGTTGATGGCGGAAAAGGCCACCAGCAGGCCGGCCAACGCCAGGAACGGTACCGAACGCAGGATGCCATTCGTGCGCAGCCTGGTCAGGCTCAGGAATTGCCGCCAGGCAACGCCTGCGCCGTGGCGCGGATGCACCTGCGGCAGCGAGGTGGCGATCTGCGAACGCGGCGCGCGCGCCTGCACCTCGTCCTGCTTGCGCAGCCTGGCCGCACGCTTGCCCTGCGCGCTGGAGGTCAACGACTCCACCGACATCGGGAACAACACCCACAGCAGGCCCAGCACCGCCACGCCGACGCCGATCCACAGCAACCGGTTGTACAGGAACACGCCGGGTGCATAGCCACTGGTGGTATCCCACGGCAGCAGCAGGGTATTCATCTCCGCAGCTGTCCAGTAGCGGCTGAGCACGCTGAACAGCTGCAGGCCCATCGGATCGAGGATGCCCGACCAGAAATGCTCGGTGGAGCGTGTGGCATCGAACACGGTGATACCGATCAGGTACAGCACGAACAGCGCCGCGCCCTGTACATAGACCACGAACACCTTGCGCGATAGCGCCGCCACTGTGAAAAACAGCGCACCCAGGAAAAACACCTGCACCGCCACTATCGACAGGAACGGTTGCAGGTACAGCCACAGGTGGTTCGGCCCGATGCGCGAATGGTCGGCCCACGGCGCGAACGTGCCCAGCCAGGTGCCGAGCAGCAGCCCGGAGAACGTGAACAGGGTAACGAGATACGAACCCAGCCAACGCCCGCTGATGTAGGCGAAGCGCGATACCGGCTTGGTGAACAGGATCTGGGTAGTGTCGTGCTGGAAGTCCCGCAGGATGGACGTGCCGAAGATCGCCGCGATCACGATGATGCCGAACAGGCTTGCGCTGGTATCGTTGACCGCGTTGGCGAAGCCGCTGTTCAGCAACACCTTGCCGCTGAACCTGGCGGTGCGGCTGAAGCTCTCCGATGCCACGCACAGGAAGGCGAACAACGCCCACAGGAAGAAATACACGTAGGTGGTGGCGCTCTTGAAGCGCAGTTTCAGTTCGAAACCGAGAAATTCGCGGAACTGGTTCATGGCCACTCCCTTGCCCGCACTCAGTGCCTGGCCTGGCCGGCGAGCCGGGTGAAATAGACATCCTCCAGTCCGGCGGCGACCTGCGTGAAACCTTCGGCGGGCCGGTCGGCAGACAGCACCCGCACCTCGTGCTTGCCACCGACAAGGTGCGTGCTGATGAGCCTGTATGCCGACTCGATCGCGCGCAGTTCGACGTCGTCATCGACCTGCTTCGACCACACCTGCCCTTGCAGTGCGACGATGCTCTCGTTCGGGGAACCTTCCAGCAACACCTGTCCGGCGGCGATGATCGCCATGCGCGGGCACAACTCTCGCACGTCATCGACGATGTGGGTCGAAAGAACCACGGTCACGTCGCGCCCGATGCTGGCCAGCAGGTTGAGAAAGCGGTTGCGCTCGGCGGGATCAAGACCAGCGGTGGGCTCATCGACGATGATCAGGCGCGGGTTGGCCAGCAATGCCTGGGCGATGCCGAAGCGCTGTTTCATGCCGCCGGAGAACGTGGTCAGCGCCTTTTTGCGCACATCCCACAAGTTGGTCTGGTTGAGCAACGCCTCGACCATCTCGCGGCGCTCACCCTTGTGAACCACACCCTTCAGTACCGCCAGGTGGTTGAGCAGGTCAAGCGCGGACACCTTCGGATAGACACCGAACTCCTGTGGCAGGTAGCCCAGTACGCGTCGCACCTCGTCCTTCTGCTTCACCACGTCGATCCCGTCCAGGGTGATGCGACCGCTGTCCGGCTCCTGCAAGGTGGCGATAGTGCGCATCAGCGAACTCTTGCCCGCGCCATTGGGGCCGAGCAGCCCGAACATGTGATTGCCGATGGACAGCGACAGATTCTTCAGCGCCTGCACACCATTCGGATAGGTCTTGGACAGACCTTCGATGACCAATGCCATGTACTCTTCCCCAAGACGTTGAATGCCGGATCCCCGCATCAGTACACGCAGATACCACATGCCACCGGCCAACAGTGGCCAAGACGATCACGGCGGCAGCTTCAAGCCTGCTCCAGCGCGTCGGCCAACCGCCTCCCTCAGCCGATGACGGCCATGCCTTTGTAGCTGCCGGATTTCGGCGCATTGGCCTTGGGCAAGCACAAACGCAACCTCAATCCGCCGCCACATGGATGCTCGCCTTGATGTGCTTGAGGCCCGCCACGATGGTGAAGGTCATGATCACCAGCAGCGACCATGAGCTCCATTTGCCCCAGTGCACCTGTGCCCATGCGCCCATCTGGTTGGGGTAGCGCCAGATGCCGAAAAACGTGCTGATGTTTTCGGCCAGCCACAGGAAGAAACCGATCAGCACGAAGGCCAGCAGCAGTGGCATACTGCGGTCGCGATCGAATGCGCGGTATGCCACCGTGGTGCGCGCATACAGGCCCAGCGCCAGTGCGGCCAGATACCAGCGGTAATCACCGATGGCGTGGTGGGTGAAAAAATTGGCATAGATGCCCAGTGCCGCCAACACCGCCATCCAGTACGGCGGGTGGTGGCGGATGCGCAAATCAAACAGCCGCCAGGCCTGGATGATGTAGCTGCCTACTGCGGCGTACATGAAGCCGGAAAACAGCGGCACGCCCAGCAGTTTAGTGTAGGCGAAATCCGGATAGCTCCACATGCCGATGCGGGTCTTGAAGGCTTCCAGCAGGAAGCCCACCGCATGAAACAGGCAGATGGCACGGAACTCGTCCCGGGTTTCCAATTTGGCACGCAGCATCCATGCCTGCACGGCGACTGCGAAGAGCAGCAAGGCGTCGTAGCGCGGCAAGCCCGGCACGCCGGCACGCGGCATCGCAAAGACCGCAGCAAAAAACAGCCCGGCGAACAGGCAGGCGCGTGCTTCTTTCAAACCAAACCAGAAAAACTCACGCAACGGGCGCGGCAACCACGCCAGTACGCTGGCGGGTGGCTGCATTAAATACGCGTCGCAGCGTTGCAACCAACCACCCGGGCCAATCGCGCCAACGCCCTGTCGCAGCTCAGTGCTCACGCCTGCTCCAATGCGTCCGCCAACCTCTCCACGCCGATCACCTCCATCCCTTTGTAGCTGCCGGACTTCGGCGCGTTGGCCTTGGGCACGATGGCGCGTTTGAAGCCGTGGGTGGCCGCTTCTTTCAGGCGCTCCTCGCCATTGGGCACCGGGCGGATTTCACCCGACAGCCCCACCTCGCCGAATGCAACGGTCTTGTCCGGCAGCGGCGCACTGCGCAGCGACGACAACACTGCCAGCAGCACCGGCAAATCGGCGGCGGTTTCCTGCACGCGGATGCCGCCGACCACGTTCACGAACACGTCCTGATCGCCCACCATCACCCCGCCGTGGCGATGCAGCACCGCCAGCAACATGGCCAGCCGGTTGCCTTCCAGCCCGACGACGACGCGGCGCGGATTCGACAGCGGCGAGGCATCCACCAGCGCCTGCACCTCCACCAGCAGCGGGCGGGTGCCTTCGCGGGT
>JAGWUF010000012.1 GCA_028868545.1 Lysobacteraceae bacterium
CACGGCTCGCCTCCGCCGCCTTGCGCTGCGCGGCAATCGCTTGGGTGGCGGCCACCGGATCGCTGGCCACCACTTCGCCCGCCTTCAGCCCGGCAATCACCTCCACCGCATCGCCACTGCGCGCACCCAGCCGCAGCTGACGCAACAGCAGGCGGCCTTCCTGCACCACGTACACGCCGGACAGCTCGCCGCGCTGGGCGATGCTGGCGGCCGGTACCTGCAGGTTGGCCGCCACGGCCTCGCCGTCACCTTCAGCACCGGCAGCAAACACGACCTTGGCGGTGGTGCCGGGCGCCGGCTGCGGATTGAGTGCCGGCAGGTTCACCCGCACGTTGACGCTGTGGCTGGCCGGATCGGCCGCCGGGAACACGATGACCTGCGCCGGCACCAACTTGCGACCATCGGCCAGCAGCACCTGCGCCTGCGGATTGCCGCGGATGGTGTCGGCGCGGGTTTGCGGCACCGCGACTTCGATCCGCAGCGCGTCGGGTGCATACATGCGCAGCAAGGGCATGCCCGGTGCCACCGTTTCTCCCGGCTCCACCAGGCGCGCGGCCACCACGCCGTCATAGGGTGCACGCACCACGGTGTAGTTCGCCTGCTGTGCGGCCTGCGCCAGCATCGCTGCGGCGGCGTTGCGCGCGGCCGTCGCCGAGTCGCGCGCTGCCCGCGCCTGGTCGATCTGCGCTTTCGAGACGTACTGCGCATCGGCCAGCGCGGCGTAACGACGGTAGTTCTGCTCCGCTTCGTTGGCCGAAGCTTCCGCCGCACGCAACTGGGCGCGCGCGGCAGCGGCACCGGCATCCTGCTCCACCGCCGTGATGCGCAGCAGCACGTCGCCCGCCCGCACCCGCTGGTTCACGTCCACCGCCACCACCGCCACCCGGCCCGCCGTCTGTGCGGCCAGGTCGGCGCGGCGCACCGCCTCGACCACGCCGTCCCAGCCCCGCCCGGGCAGCGCATCGCCCCCGGCCACGGTGAACGTGGCCAGATCCTTGGGCAGGGCCGGCGCGGCCACGGGTTTTTCGCCGCCGCAGGCAGCCAGCGTCGACAGGCTGGCCAGCAGGACAGGCAACAACAGGGGGCGCAACGTACGCATCATTTTTTCGTCTCCGGCAACAACGTCAGCAACGACTGCAGGTGGAACCATCGCCGCGGCCGATGCCCAGCTTCTTCATCACCTTGGCGGCGGGGCAGAAGCCGGTGAACGCGGACTGGAACAGGTTGAAACCGATGAACACGGTCATCCAGAAAAAAGCGGGATGGACGAAATGGGTCAGGGCCACGCTCACCAGCACCATCACGCCGGCAAAGGCTTGTACGGCTCGATCGAGGGTCATGGGAAATCTCCTTGGGTATTGTCTGTGTCGATTGGGAATTGGATCAGGTAGAACGCTTCACGTCCTTCAGCCGCTCGATGCCGAGCAGGCCGAGGATGTGTTTTTCGTAGATGGGCTCGGAGGTGCCGTGGCGCATCTTGTAGAGGAAATATTTTTCGAAACCGATCTTGGCCAGATGCACCCATTTGCCGATCTTGGTCCAGGTGACATTGCGCGGCGGGATCTGCGGCAACGCCACGAAGGCGGCGCCGGTGTCGCCCATGTCGGCCAGGCAGACCGCGTTCCAGGTGCCTTCGAAATTCGCCGGCTCGCCCTTCAATTCGGCCTGGATGTTGCGGACGATGGTGGTGACCATCGACTCGATCATGAAGCCGGTCTTGGGCGCGCCGGTCGGCACCGGGGTGGCTTCCACCGGCGGAATCGCCACGCACACCCCGGCCGAGAAGATCTTCGGGAACTTCGGGCTGCGCTGGTGCTTGTCGACGAGCACGAAGCCGCGCGGGTTGCACAGGCCTTCGACCGCCGCCACCGCGTCCACGCCCTTGAACGCTGGCAGCAGCATGGCGAACTTGAACGGCAGCGCGTGCGATTCGCCGGGCTGGCCCCTGCCGTCGTGCTCGACCACGGTCATCTCGCCGTCGCGCACCTCGGTCACTTTGCTGTTGACGATCCACTTGATGTGGCGCTGGCGCATCTCCGATTCCATCAAGCCTTTGGAATCACCCACGCCGCCCAGCCCCATGTGGCCGATGTACGGCTCGCTGCTGACGAAGGTCATCGGCACCTTGTCGCGCAACTTGCGCTTGCGCAGGTCGGCATCGACGATCATCGCGAACTCGTAGGCCGGGCCGAAGCAGCTGGCGCCGGCCACCGCGCCGATCACCACCGGGCCGGGGTTCTTCACGAATTCCTGATACGCCTCCCACGCCTGCGCCGCATGCGGCGTGGTGCACACCGATTGGGTGTAGCCGCCGTGCGGGCCGGTGCCGGGCACTTCCTCGAAGGCCAGTTTCGGGCCGGTGCAGATCAGCAGGTAGTCGTAGCCGATGCGCTCGCCGTTGCCGGTGACGACGGCATCGCCGGCGGCATCGATCTGCGCCACCCCGCTACCATCGAACTTGATGCCGTGGCGGCCGACGTGATCGGCCACGTCCAGGCTGATCTCGCCCTGTTTGCGCCAGCCCACCGCCAGCCATGGATTGGACGGCGTGAAGCCGAAGCTCTCGCCATTGCCCACCAACACGATCTCGTGCGCCTTGCCCAGCGTTTCGCGCAGCTCGTACGCCGCACTCATGCCGCCCAGCCCCGCACCCATCACCACGATCCTGGCCATCGCACCCTCCCAATCCGCCCCATCGGCGGCATTACATTAGCTATTGCTTATATTAGTGTCAACTGATATAAAGTCAATGCCACAACCGCAACCAGTCCGAACGATGCGCGCCCCCCTTCCTGCCGCCCAGCCAGCCCCCACGATGGATCCCGAGGCGATGCGCCTGCACGCCGGCGATGCCGCGCAACTGCTGCGTGCGCTAGCCAACGACAAGCGGTTGATGTTGCTGTGCCTGCTGGTGGAAGGCGAGCGTTCGGTGAGCGAGCTCAACGCGAAGGTGGCTTTGAGCCAGTCGGCCTTGTCGCAACACCTGGCGGTACTGCGCAATGACGGGCTGGTGGCGACCCGGCGAGAGGCGCAGACGATCTACTACCAGCTTGCCGACGGCCCGGCGCAACGCATCATCGAAACCCTGCACGGGATCTACTGCGGCGCACAGCCTGCTTGCGCCACGTAAGCCTCAGGCGGCGGCGTAGCGCGCCGCGCCGCCCACCCAGCGGGCAACCACCGCATCGACGACGTCCGGCGCTTCGTGCAGCAGGCGATCCGCCAGTGCATGCACCTGCGGCAACAGATCGGCATCGCGCGCCAAGTCGGCGATGCGGAAGCCGGCAATGCCGGTCTGGCGGGTGCCCAGCAATTCACCGGGACCGCGCAGTTGCAGGTCTTTTTCGGCGATGAGGAAGCCGTCGCTGGTCTGCCGCAGGGTGTCCAGCCGCTGCCGCGCCATCGCCGACAGCGGTTGCTGGAACAGCAGCACGCAACTGGACGCCGCGCTGCCGCGCCCCACCCGCCCGCGCAACTGGTGCAACTGCGCCAGCCCCAGTCGCTCGGCGTTTTCGATCACCATCAGCGAGGCGTTTGGCACGTCCACGCCGACCTCGATCACGGTGGTGGCCACCAGCAGGTCGATGCCGCCCGCCTTGAATGCCAACATCGCCGATTGCTTGTCGGCCGGTTTCATCCGCCCATGCACCAACCCGACCCGCAGCGTCGGCAATGCCGCCTGCAAGGCCTCGAAGGTGGACTGCGCCGCCTGCGCCTGCACCTCGTCGGAGTCATCGATCAGCGTGCAGACCCAATACGCCTGCCGCCCTTCCGCACAGGCCAGGCGGATGCGCTCGATGAGCTCCGGACGGCGTTCCGCAGGCAACGCCACCGTGGTCACCGGGGTGCGCCCCGGCGGCAACTCGTCGATTGCGGACACGTCCAGGTCGGCGTAGGCACTCATCGCCAAGGTGCGTGGAATGGGGGTGGCGGTCATCACCAACTGGTGCGGCACGCCCGCGTGGCCCTTGTCGCGCAGCGCCAGCCGCTGGTGCACGCCGAAGCGGTGTTGTTCATCGACGATGGCCAGCGCCAGGTCATGGAAGGCCACGCCCTCCTGCATCAGCGCGTGCGTGCCCACCACCACCTGCGCCGCGCCCGAGGCCACCTCCTCCAGCACCTTCGCCCGCGCCTTGCCAGTCACTTTGCCGGCCAACCAGCCCACCCGCACGCCGATGCTGTCCAGCCAGCCGCGCAGGTTGTGGAAGTGCTGCTCGGCCAGCAACTCGGTGGGAGCCATCAGTGCCACCTGGCGGCCGTCAGCCACCGCCAGCAAGGCGGCCATCGCCGCGACCACGGTCTTGCCGCTGCCCACGTCGCCCTGCACCAGCCGCAGCATCGGCCGGGGCTGGCGCAGGTCCTCGCGCAACTGCGCATACACGCGTGCCTGCGCCCCCGTCAGCGCGAACGGCAAGGCGGCTTGCAATTGCGCCACCAGCCGTTCATCGCCGCGCAACGCACGCGCACCCTCGGCTTGCAGCGCCAGCCGTTGCCGCCGCAGGCCCAGTTGGTGGGCCAATAATTCTTCCAGCGCCAAGCGCCGCTGCGCCGGGTGCAAGCCACCTTGCAGTGCCGCCACGTCGGCATCGGCGGGCGGCGCATGCAGGGTCACGATGGCCTCGCGCAACGAAGGCAGACCGCACTGCCGCAGCCAATCCGGCGGCAGCAACTCCAGAGCTTCGGCAGCAGGCAGGTGTTGCAAGGCCTGCACCACCAACTTGCGCACACTGGCCGGGCCCACGCCCTCGATGTCCGGGTACACCGGATCCAGTGCATCCCCCAGCGCGTGTTCGCCCTCGGCCAGCACGCGGTAGGCAGGATGCACGATCTCCAGCCCATGCTGGCCCGGGCGCGGGGTGCCGTAGGCGCGGATGCGCGTACCCGGCGCGAACTGCGCCACCTGCGCCGCGCGAAAATGGAAAAAGCGCAGCACCAGCGTGCCGCGCGCAACATCGGCGATCGCCACCCGCAGCATCGGTCGATAGCGGAAGCCGCGCTCCACCGCCTCCACCCGCCCCTCCACCTGCGCCGCCACACCGGCCTGCAACGCATGGATCGGCGTCAGCCGGGTACGGTCCTCATAGCCACGCGGCAGGTGCAGCCACAAATCCTGCACCGTCGACAACCCGCGCGCGGCCAGTTTCTCGCGCAGCGCGGGACCGACGCCGGTCAGACTGGAAAGCGGTGTGTCGGTCAGGGCCGGCGATGCTGCACTGGACATGATGTTGGCAGGAGCGTCCCCCGGCTTCAGATCACCATCACGCCATCGACTTCGAACGCGGCGCCGCGCGGCAGCGCCGACGCCTGAATGGTGGAACGGGCCGGATAGGGCTGGCTGAAGTATTCCGCCATCACCGCGTTGACGCGGGCGAAATCGCCCAGGTCGGTCAGGTACAGGCCCAGCCGCACGATGTTGTCGAACGAACCGCCGGCCGCTTCGCAGACCGCCTTCAGGTTGTCGAACGCCTGCCGCGCCTGCGCCTCGATGTCGCCCTCGGCCATCTGCCCGGTGGCCGGCACCAGCGGCGTCTGCCCGGACAGGTAAACGGTGTTGCCGGCGCGGATCGCCTGCGAGTACGGGCCGATGGCGGCGGGCGCGGCGTCGGAATGGATCGGGGTGCGGGACATGGGAACTCCGTGGGAAAGGTGGGTGCGCCCATTGTAGATCGGCGCTCGCCCCGTGATCCCGCGTACAGCCGGGCAGGCTCGGCGCCGCCAACGGAACCCGCCGTTTCAGCAGCGCTGCACGTCCTGCACCACCTGCAGTTTGCGCACGCCGCGAATCACCTCGGCCAGGTGACGGTCGTCGGTGACGTCGATGGCAAAGCGCAGCACCGAGATGTTGTTGTCGCGCTCCAGGTATTCCACCCGGTCGATGTTGGACTCGGCATTGGCAATTGCCGCGGCGATCTGGGCCAGCACACCGGGGCGGTTCTCCGCTTCGATCCGGATCGCCACGTTGAAATCGCCGGAGACCTCGCGATCCCAGCCGATTGCCACCCAGCGCTCCGGCGACTTGCGGTATTCGGCCACGTTCGGGCACTCCAGCCGATGCACCACGATGCCCTTGCCGGCGGAGTGGTAGCCCATGATCTCGTCACGCGGAATCGGCATGCAGCACTGCGCAAAGCTGATCACGCCACGTTCGGCGCCGGTGATCAGCATGCGTTCCGGCGGAATGACCGCCGCGGCACGCGCCCCCCCCTTGCCCCTGGCCTGCGGCTGCGCCTGTGCCAGCGCCAACGCCACCTGCACGGGCATCCGGTTGCCCAGCGCGATATCGGCCAGCAGGGCTTCCAGTCGCGAGTAGCGGTTGTCGGCCAGGAAGGCCTCCAGCCGCTGCATCGGAATGCGATCCAGCGCCGTGCCCTGCGCGCCCAGTGCGCGATCCAGCATGTAATGGCCCAGCTGCACCGCGTCCTCGTGTTCGAGTTGCTTGAGCTGCTGGCGGATCGCCGTGCGCGCCTTGCTGGTGGCCACGAATTCCAGCCACTGCGTGCTGGGAACGGCGGATTTGGCGGTTATGATCTGCACGGTCTGGCCACTGACCAGCTTGGTACGCAAGGGGGCCAACTTCTTGTCGACGCGCGCGGTCACCGCATGATTGCCGACGTCGGTATGCACCGCGTAGGCGAAATCCAGCGCGGTGGCATTACGCGGCAGCGACAGGATGTCGCCCTTCGGCGAGAACAGATAGACCTCGTCCGGGAACAGATCGACCTTGACGTTCTCGAGGAATTCCAGCGACGAGCCTGTCCCGCGCTGGCTTTCCACCAGATTGGCAATCCAGTTGGCGGCACGCGTCTGCGCGCTGTTGCCGCCGGTCTCGATCCCCATCTTGTAGGCCCAGTGCGCCGCCACCCCGCGCTCGGCGATCAGGTGCATTTCGCGGGTGCGGATCTGGACCTCGATCGGCGAACCATACGGCCCGAACAACACCGTGTGCAGCGACTGGTAGCCATTGGCCTTGGGAATGGCGATGAAGTCGCGAAACCGCCCGTCCAGCGGCTTGTACACCGAGTGCACCACCCCCAGCGCGTGGTAGCAGTCCGGCACCGTGGCCACCACCACCCGGAAACCGAACACGTCCATCACTTGGTCGAAGCTGCGTCCTTGCGCACGCATCTTGGTATAGACGCTCCACGGGGTCTTGATCCGGCCCACCAGCTGGTGTTCGAGTTTTTCCAGCGCCAGCCGCTGCGCCAGTTTCGCCTCGATCTGGGTCAGCGCCTCGCGCCGCACCAGTGGCTGGCTGCGGATGCGCTTGTCGATGACGGCGTGCCGCCACGGGTGCAGCGCGCGAAAACCCAGATCCTGCAGCTCGGCCTTGATCAGGTTCATGCCCAACCGCTGCGCGATCGGCGCGAAGATCTCCAGTGTCTCGATGGCAATGCGGCGGCGCGCTTCCGGCGATTGCGCGCCCAGCGTGCGCATGTTGTGCAGGCGGTCGGCCAGCTTGATCAGGATCACCCGCAGATCACGCGACATCGCCAGCAGCATCTTGCGGAAGCTCTCGGCAGCGGCCTCCTGACGGCTGCCGAAACTCAGCTTGTCCAGCTTGGTGACGCCATCCACCAATTCGGCCACGGTTTCGCCGAACTGCGCGGCGATGTCGGCGCGGGTCAGCGGGGTGTCCTCGATGGTGTCGTGCAGGATCGCCGCCACCAGCGTTTCCACATCCAGGCCCTGTTCGGCCAGCACCTGCGCCACCGCCACCGGATGGGTGATGTAGGGTTCGCCGGATTTGCGGGTCTGGCCCGCATGCGCGGCCGCACCCACCGCCCAGGCCTGGCGCAGCTGGGCGCGCTGGACGTCGGTGAGGTAGCCGGCCGCACGCTCCATCGCCTGCACATACGCCGGCACCGCATCCCTTTCGGGCACGGCAACGGGACTGGCAAGCGCAGGTTCACCTGAGGTCATGTGGCGAGCCTAACCTTGCGGCCGCACAGCCGCAAACGAATTTCATCAAACGAAATTCACGGGCTTCCGGCAGAAACGGCAGCGGCCCCGCAGGGCCGCTTGAAAACCGGGGTGCGCGTCTGCCGCGCTCAGTCGTCGCCCTTCATGTCATCGTCGGCGGCCACCACTTCGGCAGCGGCCCACTCCAGCGCCTCGCGCTCCTTGCGCTCGCGCTCGGCCTTTTCCACCGAATCGATGAAGCTGGTGTCGATGGCCCGCGCGGCGATCTCGCGCAGCGCCAGCACCGTGGGCTTGTCATTGGCTTCGCTGTTGTCCAGCTTCGGCTCCACCCCGCCGGCCAGCTGGCGCGCACGCTTGGAGGCCATCATCACGAGTTCGAAGCGGTTGTCGACCACCTGCAGGCAGTCTTCGACGGTAATACGGGCCATGTCTGTCCTGCGGCCACGGCCGCGCGATGATTCAAGGAACCGGGAAGTCTAATCAAAACGCCAGCGAAACGCAAGCAGATGCCTTGCAAATCAGAAGCTTAGCCATCCCGCCCCGTGCCCGGCGTTCCCAGCAGCTCCCCCAGCAGCGTCGCATGCCGCGCCACCTGGGCATCCTTGCGCAGCCGGCTGGCGGTGAAGATGCTGCACATCTCGCTCACTGCCGTGTCGAACACCTCGTTGACGATCACGTAGTCGAACTCGCCGTAATGGCTCATTTCCTCGCGCGCGGCGGCCAGCCGGCGCCGGATGACCTCCTCGCTGTCCTGCCCGCGCTTGCGCATGCGCTCTTCCAGCGCAGCGCGCGAGGGCGGCAGGATGAACACGCTGACCGCGTCCGGCAGCTTGGCCCGGACCTGGCGCGCGCCCTGCCAGTCGATTTCCAGCAGCACGTCGTGGCCAGCCGCCAGCTGCGGCTCCACCGACTGCCGGGCGGTACCCTTCCAGTCGCCGTGGACGCGCGCATATTCGAAGAAGTCGCCGGCCTCGACCATCGCCTCGAACTGGGCCGCGGTGACGAAGTTGTAGTGCTCGGCATGGCGCTCGCCGGGACGGGGATCGCGCGATGTGAACGAAATCGACAGGCGGATGTTGGCATCCCGCTGCAGCACCGCGTTGACGATGCTGGATTTGCCGGCGCCGGAGGGCGCGGCGACGATGTAGAGGGTTCCGCGCATGGTCGTCATTCGATGTTCTGGATCTGCTCGCGGATCTGGTCGATCAGCACCTTCAGCTCGACCGCGGCGTTGCTGGTGCGCGCATCCACCGACTTGCTGCCGAGCGTGTTCGCCTCGCGGTTGAATTCCTGCAGCAGGAAATCGAGGCGCCGGCCCACCGGTTCCTTGCCGCCCTTGAGGATCCGGCGCAGTTCGACCAGGTGGCTGTCGAGGCGATCCAGTTCCTCGTCCACGTCGAGCTTCTGCAGCCAGATCACCAGCTCCTGCTCCAGCCGCCCCGGATCGGCCGGCTGCGCCAGGTCGGCCAGCCGCGCCTCCAGCTTGGCGCGCTGGCCGGCGCGGATCTGCGGCACCAGCGTGCGCACCTCGGCAGCGATCCCGGCGATGGCCTCGGCGCGCTCGCCGATCACCTGCGCCAGCTTGCCGCCCTCGCGCTCGCGCGCGGCGATGAAGTCGTCCAGCACCGCGTCCAGCACCGCCAGCGCCTCGCGCTGCAAAGCCTCCGCATCGAGTCCGCGCGACTGCAACACGCCGGGAAACTGCAGCAGCTCGGTGAACTGCACCTGCAGGTTGGGAAAATCCGCGTCCAGCCGCCGCGCCAATGCACCCAGCCTGTCCACCAGCGCCTCGTCCACCAGCAGCGCATCGCCGGCGACGGTCGTGCGCAGGCGCAGCACCAGGTCGAGCTTGCCGCGCGACACGCGGCTGGCCACGCGCTCGCGCAGCGCGGCCTCGAATGCGCGCAACTCGTCGGGCAAGCGCAGACCCAGTTCTAGGAAGCGGTGGTTCACCGCGCGCAGTTCGCCGGAAAGCACACCCCATTCGGTGCTGCGCTCGCCGGCGGCGAAAGCGGTCATGCTGCGGATCATGCAGATTCCAGAGCCGTCAAAGTGCGAATGGTAATCTAGCGCCCCGTCGATTTCCGGTTTTCACCATGGCCTTTGCCCGTCCCAGCGGCCGCAGCGCGGATCAGCTGCGCAGCGTTTCCCTCCAGCGCGGCTTCACCCGCCACGCCGAAGGCTCGGTGCTGGTGAGCTTCGGCGACACCCGCGTGCTGTGCACCGCCAGCGTGGAAAACAAGGTGCCGGCGTTCCTGCGCGGCAAGGGCGAAGGCTGGGTCACCGCCGAATACGGGATGCTGCCGCGCGCCACCCACACCCGCAGCGACCGCGAGGCCGCGCGCGGCAAGCAGGGCGGGCGCACGCTGGAAATCCAGCGCCTGATCGGCCGCAGCCTGCGCGCCTGCGTGGACCGCGCGCTGCTGGGCGAACGCACCATCACCCTCGACTGCGACGTGCTGCAGGCCGACGGCGGCACCCGCACCGCCGCCATCACCGGTGCCTACGTGGCGCTGGCGGATGCGGTGCAGGGGCTGATCGACCGACGCGAAATCAAGCTGCCCTCGTGCAACCGTTCGCCCATCGTCGGCGCGGTGGCTGCGGTGTCGGCCGGCATCTACCAGGGCGTGCCGGTGCTCGACCTCGACTACACCGAAGACAGCGGCTGCGACACCGACATGAACGTGGTGATGAACGACGGCGGCGGCTTCATCGAGCTGCAGGGCACCGCCGAAGGCCATGCGTTCCGCCGCAACGAGCTGGACGCGCTGCTGGCGCTGGCCGAGAAGGGCTGCACCGAGCTGTTCGCCGCGCAGCGGGCGGCGCTGGGGCTGGCGTGAGCCCGGCCGCCCGATGAAGCTGGTTCTGGCCAGCGGCAACGCCGGCAAGCTGACCGAGCTGCGCGCGCTGCTGGGCGAGGGTTTCGAGCTGCACGCGCAGCCCGAATTCGGCGTGGGCGACGCCGATGAAATCGGCCTGAGTTTCATCGAGAACGCCATCCTCAAGGCCCGCCACGCCGCCCGCGCCACCGGCCTGCCCGCCCTGGGCGACGACTCCGGGCTGTGCGTTGATGCGCTACAGGGCGCGCCCGGCCTGTATTCCGCGCGCTATGCCGGCCGCCACGGCGACAGCGCGGCGAACATCGACAGGCTGCTGCGCGAACTCGACGACGTGCCTGACGAAAACCGCAGCGCGCGCTTCGTCTGCGTGCTGGCGCTGGTGCGCCACGCCGACGACCCGCTGCCGCTGATCGCCGAAGGCCGCTGGGAAGGCCGTATCCTGCCCGCGCGCAGCGGCAGCGGCGGCTTCGGCTACGACCCGGTGTTCTTCTCGCCGGCGCATGGCTGCAGCGCGGCGGAGCTGGCACCTGCGGTAAAGAACCGCGACAGCCATCGCGGCGTCGCGCTGGCGCAGCTGCGCATGAAGTTGCAAAACGCCTGATGCTCACGCCACCGCCCCTGTCGCTGTACGTGCACCTGCCGTGGTGCGTGCGCAAATGCCCGTACTGCGACTTCAACTCACATGCGGCGAAAGGCGCGCTGCCGCTGGATGCCTACATCGACGCGCTGCTGGCCGATCTCGACTTCGACCTGCCGCTGGCCTGGGGGCGCATCGTCCACAGCGTGTTCTTCGGCGGCGGCACGCCCTCGCTGTTCCCGCCGGAGGCGATCGACCGCTTCCTGCAGCAGGCCAGCGCGCGGCTGCGCTTCGCGCCCGACGTCGAGATCACCCTCGAGACCAACCCCGGCACGGTGGAGCATGGCCCGTTCCCCGGCTACCGCGCCGCCGGGGTCAACCGCCTGAGCTTCGGCGTGCAGAGTTTCGACGACGGCTGCCTGCAGCGGCTCGGCCGCATCCACAGTAGCGGCGACGCCGAGCGCGCGGTGAAGTCGGCGCAGGATGCCGGCTTCGACAACCTCAACCTCGACCTGATGTACGCGCTGCCGCAGCAGACGCTGGCGATGGCGCTGGACGACGTGGAGCGCGCCATCGCGCTGGCACCGGCCCACGTCAGCCACTACCAGCTCACGCTGGAGCCGAACACCGTGTTCGCCGCGCGGGTGCCGGCCGGCATTCCCGACATCGACGCCGCCTGGGACATGCAGGAGGCCTGCCAGGCGCGGCTGGCCGAGGCCGGTTTCGCCCAGTACGAGATCAGCGCCTACGCGCGCGACGGCCGCCAGTGCCGGCACAACCTCAACTACTGGCGCTTCGGCGACTACCTCGGCATCGGCGCCGGCGCCCACGGCAAACTGACCCTCGGCGCGACCCAGCAGGTGCTGCGGCGCTGGAAGCTCAAGCACCCCACCGACTATCTGGCCAAGGCCGGCACTGCCGCGGCGATCGGCGGCGACGAATACCTGACCGCGCAGCGGCTGCCGTTCGACTTCATGCTGAACGCGCTGCGCCTGAACGAAGGCGTGCCGATGGCGATGTTCGAAGCGCGCACGGGGCTGCCCGCCGCCGCCATCGCCGACAAGCTGGCGCTGGCGCGCGCACGCGGCTGGCTGGAGCCGGGCGATGACTGGCTGCGCCCCACCGAACTGGGCCGGCGCTTCGCCAACGACGTGATCGGGCTGTTTCTGGACTGATTTCCGTGACGAACAGCACGGATTGAGCCCGAGGCGCATCGCGCATACCATGCGGAATCTTGTCGGCGCTTCGGGGGCGCAGATGGCCAATGCCACCACCATGGCTTCCGCAGGAACGCCGCTGAACACGCTCGCCAATACCCGCTTGCCGCGCCTGCCACGGCAAGCACTGGAGCATCTGCTGGGCATCGCACGCAAGGCGCTGGAGGAACAACTTCCGGCCATCATGCACGAGGCCGAGCTGGTTCTCGCCCGCACGCCCGCCGGTGGTGATCCGAAGCTGCAAGAAGCGCACCTGACCTCGATTCGCAGCCTCGGTGCCGGTGCCCGCACCTTCGGACGGGTCTATCTGGGCGAGGTGGAACAAGCGCTGGCCAACATGAGCCGCAAATCCGCCAGCCAGGCCGGCAATCCGCAGGAAAACCGGTTCGAACCGACGGAGCTGAGCCTGCTGGATGACGACGACATCAGCGACGACGCCATCCTGGACAACATGGCCAGCCGGATGGAGGCCCGCAACAGCCTGGGCCTGCAGTTGCTGGGGCTGCGCCTGGGCGTGCTGGCGGGTGCGCCGGCCTTCGAAGGCGAAAACCTGCCGCTGGGGCCGCATGCGCTGTGCCACGCACTTTCGGTGGCGGCGACGTCCCTGATGCTGTCGCGCTATGCCAAATTGCAGCTGTTCCAGCAGTTCGAACGGGCCATGGTGGACGCCTACCCCCCGCTGCTGGAGTCTTTCAACACAAGCCTGGTCGAAGACGGCATCCTGCCGCACCTGAGTTTCGTGCCGGTGCGAGTGCGCCCGGGATCCGCGGCACCGGATGCCGGCAGGGATGCCGCCCCGGCCACGCCCCCGGAGTCGCCTGCAGCGCCTTCACCGTTGTTTGACACCGTGCCGATGCGCGCGCCCGAGCCCGCACCGGTTGCCGCCTTCCCGGCGTCTGCAGCCCCGGCCGAAACCGCTCCCGGCTTCGGCATCCTGCAGGCACTGCTCAACCAGCGGCGCGGGCTGCTCAGCAAGCTGCGGCCCGGCAACCGGGAAGAACGAAGCCGGGAACCGCTGGATCATGACAATGTGTTGGCGGGACTGCAGCGCATGCGCGCCGGCAATGTCACCGCGGACTCATTGGGCGAGTATCGGCAAATCCTGCTGGCACAGGCACGGCAACTGCAGGGCCACGGCGTGGCCCTGTCGCAGGCCGACAATGACACTTTCGATCTGCTGGTGATGTTCGTGAACCAGCTGCAGGGCAATCTGCGCAAATCCAGCCTGGGTGAAACCCTGATCGGTCGCCTGAAGCTGCCTTTGCTGCAAATGGCCTTGCGTGACCAGAGCTTTTTCGTGGACGTGAACCATCCCGCCCGGCAATTGCTGCATTCGGTGTCGCAGGCCGGTGCCAACTGGTTGCCGGAGGATGACCTCGACCCGCAATGGTTAGGCTTGCTGCAACGTGCGGTGCTCACCATCCAGCAAGAAGCAGATTGCACCACCGACACCTTTGCGGATGCCAACAAGACCCTGCAGTCGGGCTTGCAGGCACTCACGCGCAAGGCCGAGATGGCCGAACGCCGGCAGGTGGAAGCCGCCCGCGGGCGCGAAAAACTGGAGGTCGCCAGGCACCGCGCGCAACTGGAGATCGCGCGCCGCACCCAGGGCCGGAACCTGCCGGCGTTCCAGACGGCGCTGCTGGAGCAGGCCTGGGTGGATGTGCTTTCACTCGCGCATTTGCGCAGCGGCGACCAGTCCGACGCCTGGCATCAATTGCTGGAAGTCACCACCCGCATCATCGATGCCTGCACGGATCAGGAGACCGGCAGCTTGCAGCCTGCGGACATCGAATGCATGCGCAGCTCGCTGGAGCTGGTGGGCTATCACGCCGAAGGTGCGGATGTCATCACCCAGCACCTGGCGACCGGCCAGGCCGACGCTTCGGAAAACTGCCAGGCATTGCTGACGAAGTACGCCACCCAGCCGCGGCTGGGCGAAGACCAGGTGACGGGACGCCCGGAAAACAGCGCCCCGCTGACCTCGCAGGAACAAACCGCGCAGGTGGCATTGCGCAATCTGGAGGCTCCGACCTGGATGGAAGTCCAGAACGAGCAGGGCCAGACCCATCGCTATCGGCTGGCCTGGGTCAGCGCCCAGACCGGACAGATCCTGGTGGTCAACCGCCGCGGACAACGCATTGCCAATGACGATCTGGATTCCCTGTCGCGCAAGCTGGCCGCCGGCCAGATGCGCTTGCGGGTGGATGATGCCTCACCCACCGAAACCGCCTGGGATGCCACGGTGGACAACCTGACGCGGTTTGGCCACGATACCCGGCACCAGGATCCGGAGGCTCGCCATGGGGGTTGAATCACGCCGGCAGCCCCGCCGCGCCGTGCCTGGCGTGGTGGATGTCGTCGACACCATGACTGAGGAGATCGTGGGCCATCTGGGCAACTTGTCGTCCGGCGGCATGTTGTTGATTGCCAACCGCAACCTGCCCGACGATGGCCTGTTCCAGCTGCGGTTCACCTTGCCCGACGACGTCGGCACCGCCCAGCCGATCATCACCGGCGCGCATGTTCTGTGGCAGGGGCGCGGCCATGCCCCCGGGCAATCCTGGGTGGGCATGCGCTTTCTGGGGCTGTCGCGCGAGGCCGCCCATCGCCTGCGCCTGTGGACCACCCAACCGACGGCCTGAGCCTTCGGCACCTGCATCGCGCGGACGGATACGCGACAATCCCGGCTCCCCCAAGGCTGGTGTCGCCATGTCCAACGCCCTGCTCGGCTCGCTCTACCCCCATCATCTGCAAACCCTGCAGACGCGCACCGCCGAGGCACTGCAGCGCAGCGGCCACGACCACCTGCTGATCCCGTCGGGCACCCTGCACTATCAGGCCTTCGACGACCGCGATTACCCCTATGCGGTGAACCCGCAGTTCAAGGCCTGGCTGCCGCTGACGCAGGCGCCGGGCAGCTGGCTGCTGATCACCCCGGGACAGCGGCCGAAGCTGCTGTTCCTGCAGCCGCACGACTACTGGCACGTGGTGCCGGAAATGCCCAACGGCTATTGGGTGGAGCATTTCGACATCGAGGTGATCCGCAACGCCGACGAGGCCACACGCCTGCTGCCGGGTGTGTTCCGCTGCGCGATCCTGGGCGAGCCGCAGAGCGCGCTGGGCAGCTACGTACCGAACAACCCGGAGCCGGTGCTGCAGTACCTCGAATACCACCGCGCGTTCAAGACGCCGTATGAAATCGAGATGATGCGCCAGGCCAGCCGGATCGGGGCCCGCGCGCACCGCGCCGCGGAACGCGCGTTCCGCGCCGGCAGCAGCGAATTCGGCATCCACCTGGCCTACTGCCAGGCCGCCGGACAGGACGCCAACGATCTGCCCTACGGCAACATCGTCGCGCTCAACGACCACGGCGCGGTACTGCACTACACCCACCGCGACCGGCTGCCGCCGAAGCCCTCGCGCAGCTTCCTGATCGACGCCGGCGCCAGCTTCGGTGGCTACGCTGCCGACATCACCCGCACCTATTCGGCAGCCGACGACGAATTCGCGGCGATGATCCGCGCCGTCGATGCCGCGCAGCTCACGCTGTGCGACATGGTGCGGGCCGGTACCGACTACGCGCGCATCCACCTGCAGGCGCACCTGCTGCTGGCCGGCGTGCTGCGCGAGTTCGGCGTGCTCAAGGTCACGCCGGAGGAAGCCGTTGCCAGCGGCGTCTCCAGCGCATTCTTCCCGCACGGCATCGGCCACGGCATCGGGTTGCAGGTGCATGACGTGGCCGGCTTCGCCGCCACCGACGCCGGCGGCACCATCGCCAAACCCGATGGCCACCCCTACCTGCGCCTGACCCGCACCCTGCAACCCGGCATGGTGGTGACCATCGAACCGGGGATCTACTTCATCGACATGCTGCTGGACGAACTGAAAGCGAAGGGCCTGGGCGATGCGGTGGATTGGGAACGGGTGGAAGCGTTCAAACCCTGCGGCGGCATCCGCATCGAGGACGACGTGGTGTGCACCGAAGGCGAGCCGGTCAACCTGACCCGCGAGGCGTTTGCGGAAGGCTGAGCGGCGATTGCCTCCCCGCCCGCCCGGCAGTGCCGCGAAACTACTTCGCCATCAACGCTTCCACCTCGTCGGCGCTGCGCTCCAGCGCGCTGGTCAGCACGCGGTGGCCGTCGCGGGTGATCAGCACATCGTCCTCGATGCGGATGCCGATGCCGCGCCACTTCGGCGCCACGCTCGCATCGTCGGCCGGAATGTAAAGCCCCGGCTCGAGGGTGAACACCATGCCGGGCTCGAGCAGGCGCGAAGCACCCTCGATGCGGTATTCGCCGACATCGTGCACATCAAGGCCCAGCCAGTGACCGGTCTTGTGGCGGATGTAACGCTTGTGTGCGCCGCTGGCGATCAAGGCCCGTGCATCCCCCTGCAAAATCCCCAGCGACAACAAGCCCTCCACCAGTGTCGTCACCGCCGCATCATGGCCGGCTTCGTAGGGCCGGCCCGGCCGCGCCTGTGCCAGAGCGGCAGCCTGCGCGGCACAAACCAGAGTGTGCAACGCACGCTGTGCCTTGTTGAAACGGCCCGCCACCGGGAAGCTGCGGGTGATGTCGGCAGCATAGCCGCCGACCTCGGCACCGGCGTCGACCAGCACCAGCTCGTCGGCGCGCAGAACCGCGGTGTTGTCGATGTAATGCAAGACGCAGGCATTGGCGCCGCCCCCCACGATGCTGGCATAGGCCGGCTGCGCGCCGTGCCGGCGGAACACGTATTCCAGCTCCGCCTGCAACGCATATTCCTGCATGCCCGGGCGCACCGCCCGCATCGCCGCGCGGTGCGCTTCCACGCTGATGTCGGCGGCGCGTTGCAGGTGCCTGATTTCGTCCGCCGTCTTGAACAGCCGCATCTCGTCGAGCAGATGCCCCAGCGCCAGGAACTCCTGCGGCGGCTGCGCGCCATGCCGCGCCTGCGCGCGCACGCGGTTGATCCAGCCGATCAGCTTGAGGTCGAACTCGGCATCGCGGCCGAGGTGGTAATGCACCTGCCGGCGTCCTTCCAGCAAGCCGGGCAGGATCTCGTCGATGTCGTCGATGGGATAGGCATCATCCAGCCCCAGCACGTCGATCGCGCCTTGCGTGCCCAGCCGCGGGCCGTCCCAGCCTTCGCGCTCGGGGTCGCGCTCGCGGCAGAACAGGAGGGCCTCGCCGTGCTTGCGCCCCGGCACCAGCACCAACACGGCATCGGGCTCGTGACAGCCGGTCAGATACAGGAAATCCGAATCCTGCCGGTACGGATAATGGGTGTCGCGGCTGCGCACACGTACCGGGGCTGCCGGCAGGATCAGGATCGCGCCGTCACCGGCCGCCTGCATCAACTGGCGGCGCCGCCGTGCCAGGCCCTTGCGCTCGCTGGAAGCCGGCATCGGCATGCCGGCTCAGTGCAAGCGCTGGCGCTGGCGTGCCCCCAGCGCGCAATCGGCATGCAGCAACAGCACCGCCATCCGCAGGTACTCCTCGATTTCGGCCAACGATTCTTCATCGTCATCCTCCTCGGCATCCAGCTGCGCGCCCGCCAGATTGGCCAGATCGGCCAGGGCTTCCTGCCCTTCCTCGGACAGCGGCCGGTTCCCCACCGCCAGCCCGAACCCGCCCAGAAACGCCCTGCACCAGGCAAACAGGGCTTCCGCGCGCGGCTTGGTGCCTGCGGTTTCCGGCAACAACAGCTGGAAGCCGAATTCCGGATCCGCCAGTTGCGCTGCACTGGCGCGCCGCAGCAGATCCAGTACCTCGCCCGGCGTGGGCACCGGCAGGCCCGGGTCGGCCAGCACCAACGCCAGCCAGCCGGCGGCATCGGCACCACCACCGGCCAGCCAGCCGCACAGCGCACCGTGCAGTTCCGCCGGCGTGCTGGCCAGCTGCAGGCGGTCGGCGGCCTGTGCCACCTGTGTCCAGTCCGGCAATCGTTCTTCGCTCACACCCAAAACCCGGCTGCAGAATCGGGTGAGTGTAACAACCGCCCGCGACGTCTTGTTGTTCCCCCGAAACCGCGCCTACACTCGGCTCATGGGGTGTGCGGACATTGCATCGAAATGGAAGCCGAACGGTCGCTGGCAGTTGGCGCTGGCACCGTTGCCTGCGGGTCCGATGTCTAGCGAACTGCCAGCCAGTCATTTGCTGACACTGCTGCTGGCCGTGCTCGTGCTGGCGCTGGCCGGCACCATCCTGGCCAACCACCGTCGCCGCGACCGCCTGCAGCGTGAACACATGCAGGCCATGCGCGAACGCGAGCAGCGCCTGCGGCTGTCGCTGTGGGCCTCCAACGAGTTGTACTGGCAGTACGACCTGCGCACCCGCGCATTGGAAAAAACCCGGGTATTGCCGGATCAGGCCAATGACCTGATCGTGCAAAGCGTCCTGGATGCCGACCCGCAAATCCATCCCGATGACCTGCCGGCGGTCAACCAGCAACTGCGCGACTACCTGCAAGGACATCACCCGATGTTCATGTCCGAACACCGGATGCGCGGCGACGACGGGCAATGGCAATGGGTGCTGCTGCGCGGCCGCGCCGTGGAGCAGGATGCCGACGGCCGGGTGGTCCGGATCGCAGGCACTGCACGCAATGTCGATTCGTTGCGGGAACAGGAAAACCAGCGCCAGATCGCGGCCATGGTCATGCACAGCATGGCCGAGTCGGTGGCGGTACTGGACGCCGATTTCAACTTCGTCACGGTCAATCCGGCTTTCAGCCAGATGTCCGGCTACCACCCCGAAGATGTCCTGAACGAAAACCTGGCCTTGCTGGATTCACCCCGCCAGGAGGCGCAGTTCTATCGGGACGTCCGTGCCGCCGTGCACAGCCACGGCAGCTGGGCCGGCAACCTGTGGCAGCAACGCAAGGACGGCAGCCAGATCCTGTGCGCATCGCAGTGCAGCCAGATCGACCAGCCCAGCGGCGCCAGGCCACTGTTCGTGCTGGTGGCCAGCGACATCACCGAGCGCCATCGGATCGAGCAGGAACTGCGCTATCTGGCCAATTTCGACACCTTGACCGGCCTGCCCAATCGCACCCTGCTGGCCGAACGTCTCTCGCGGGCGATCGTGCGTGCCCGGCGGGAACGAAACAAGCTGGCGCTGTTGTTCCTGGATCTGGACAACTTCAAGGATGTCAACGACACGCTGGGGCATGCCACCGGCGACCGGGTGTTGCGAGCGGCGGCACAACGGCTGCAGGAGGTGGTGGGCGAAGGCCGGACGGTGGCGCGCGTCAGTGGCGATGAATTCACTGCGGTGCTGGAAGACCTGAACAGCCGCGAAGAAGCCGAAGCCTGCGCCCAGCGCATCCTGACGGCGTTCGATGCACCGCTGAAGCTGGACGACCGCCTGGAATTCACCATCACACCCTCGATCGGCATCAGCCTGTTCCCCGAGCATGCGCAGGTACCCACCGATCTGCTGAAATTCGCCGATACCGCGATGTACCACGCCAAGGCCGCCGGCAAGCGCGCGAGCATGTGCTACACCGACAGCATGGCGGTGGATTTGCGGCGGCGCGCGCACCTGACCACTTCGCTGCGGCGGGTGGTGGAACGGGGCGAACTGCAATTGGTGTTCCAGCCGCAACAGGTGTTGGGTAATGGCCGCATCGAGGCGGTGGAAGCCCTGCTGCGCTGGAACAGCCCCGAGCACGGCCAGATTCCGCCTGCGCAATTCATCCCGCTGGCCGAGGATTGCGGCGCGATCATCCCGATCGGGGATTGGGTGCTGCAGGAAGCCTGCCGCACGCTGGCAGCCTGGCATCGTGCCGGTGTCGACCCGCAGGTGTCGGTCTCGGTCAATGTGTCGGCCCTGCAGTTCCTGCGCAGCGACCTGTCCCAATCCGTCAGCGCCGCGCTGGCCCAGAGCGGCCTGTCACCCAGTGCGCTGGAACTGGAGCTGACCGAGAGCGTGTTGATGGCCAATGCGGAAGCCGCCACGGAGCGCCTGCAGGATTTCCGCAAGCTCGGCGTGTCGATCGCGGTGGATGACTTCGGCACCGGCTACTCCTCGCTGGCCTATCTGCATCGCCTGCCGATCAACACGCTGAAGATCGACAAGGCGTTCATCGATGGCCTGCTGCTGTCGGGTGACAGCGAGGACACCACCATCACCACCACCATCATCGCCATGGCCAAGACACTGGGCTTGCTGGTGGTCGCCGAGGGCGTGGAAACACCGGAACAACTGGCCTTCCTGCAGCAGCAGCACTGCGATCTTGCGCAGGGCTATCTGATTTCCCCGCCGATGGCCGCCGACGCCTGCCTGCAATTCCTGCTGGAGGCGCAAGACAATGCCGGCGCAGCCGCTGTCCAGCTTGACCCGGGTGCCCTGCCTGCCT
The DNA here is from genome assembly GCA_028868545.1 of Lysobacteraceae bacterium. Lineage (GTDB taxonomy): Bacteria > Pseudomonadota > Gammaproteobacteria > Xanthomonadales > Xanthomonadaceae > Thermomonas. The sequence goes on from JAGWUF010000012.1 coordinate 20,898, forward strand.
AAGGTGGCCGGATGGACAACCGCGACCTGCATGGGGAGTTGCACAAGCTGCTGGCACGGGTGGATCTGCTGGCCGGCCACATGCAACGCCTGCACGAGGAAAACCGCAGCCTGCGCCAGCAGGTCGAGCAAATGGCCGGGGAACGCGCACAGCTGCTGACCAAGCAGGAACAGGCGCGCAGCCGCGTCGAGGCGATGATCAGCCGGCTCAAATCGCTGGAGCAGCACACATGAGTGAACCGGTCACCGTCCGCATCCTCGATCGTGAATACACGGTTGGCGTCAGTGATGCCGAACGTGATTCCCTGACCGCCGCCGCCCGCATGCTGGACACCCGCATGCGCGAGTTGCGCGGCGGCAACAAACTGGTGGCCCCCGACCGCCTGGCCGTGCTCACCGCCCTGAACCTGGCCCACGAGCTGCTGCAGCAAAAAACGCCGCCCACCGCACGCGGCGGCGATCCGTTCACGCTGCTGGACGAAGCCAACCGCAAGCTGGAAGCCTTGCTGGCGCGGGGCTGAACCGCCCGTCCGAAACCTGCGCGTGCCTGCGCATCCCGGGCTTGAACGGCTATACTGCGCACGTCCTCTGCTGTGAGCGACGGCGTGCGCAACATTCGCCTTGTCCCTTAATGACGACCGCGGGGATGCACTGGTTGCCGGGAGTGCAAGTCCGCCCCGAGCGGAAAGCCCGATGGCCGCCACGCGTCCCCACTTGAACCCCGGGTTCAAGGTCGTTTCGCATGCATCGCCACAGCGGAGACATTTCCTCTCCATCGCCTGAGCCCGCCGCGCGTGAGCCCGCCTTCCGACCACGCCGCGCCGCGCAAGACACTGCGCAAATCAATGCGCGCGTCGCTGCGCGAATCCCGCCGCAACCTGCCCCCGCAGCAGCGCATCGCCGCCGCCGAAGCGCTGGCGGATCGTGTACTCGGCCTGCCCTTCCTGCCCGCTGCGGGCTACCTCGCCGGCTACTGGGCGATGGACGGCGAGATCGGCCTGCACGCCCTGCAGCTGCGCCTGCCGGCATCGCTGGTGTACTGCCTGCCGCTGCTGCATGACGACGGCAGCCTGCGTTTTGCACCGTGGCGCAGCGGCGACCCGCTGGTCACCAACCGCTACGGCATCCCCGAACCGGACGTCACCCCTGCCGGCGCGCTGCGCGCCGAGGACATGGCGGTGCTGGTCATGCCGCTGGTCGGCTTCGACGCCGACTGCCACCGGCTAGGCATGGGCGGCGGCTGGTACGACCGCAGCCTCGCCTTCCGCCATGAACACCCTGCGCCGCCGTGGCTGGTCGGCGCGGCGTTCGCGGCGCAGCGCGTGGCCGCACTGCCGCGCGCGGCCTGGGACGTACGGCTGGATGCGGTCTGCTGCGAAGACGCCACCTACATCGCCCAAGACAGCGCCCAAGACAGCGCCCAAGACATCCCCGAGGACATCGCATGAGCCCGCGCAAGCGCTACTGGATGATGAAGTCGGAGCCCGATGCATTCTCCATCGACGATCTGGAACGGGCCGGCACCGAACCGTGGAACGGCGTGCGCAATTACCAGGCCCGCAACTTCATGCGCGATGGCATGCGCGTGGGCGACGGGGTGATGCTCTACCACAGCAACTGCAAGGTGCCGGGCATCGCCGGTCTTGCCACCGTCGCCAGCACGGCCTATCCGGACAGCACCCAGTTCGACCCGAAATCCCACTATTTCGACCCCAAGGCGACCCTCGAAACGCCGCGCTGGTTTCTGGTCGACGTGGCCTTCGAGCGCAAGCTCAAGCGCCTGATTCCTCTCGAAGAAATCAGGCAGCACACCGAGGAACTGGGCGAAGGCTTCGCGCTGACCGCCAAAGGCAGCCGGCTGTCGGTATTTCCGGTCACCGCCGCGCAGTGGAAGCTGCTGCTCTCCCTCGAATAACCCCCTTCACCAAAGGTATTCCCATGTCTGAAGCCAAGAAACTCGCCGCCGAAAAAGCCATCGAATACGTCGAAGACGGCATGATCGTGGGCGTGGGCACCGGCTCCACCGTCGCCTATTTCATCGATGCGCTGGCGGCGTGGAAGGACCGCATCCAGGGCGCGGTATCCAGCTCCGAACAGAGCACCGCGCGGCTGAAGTCGCACGGCATCGAAGTGATCGACCTCAACGCCGCCGGGCCGTTGTCGCTGTACGTCGATGGCGCCGACGAATGCGACCCGCGCAAGCACCTGATCAAGGGGGGCGGTGCCGCGCTGACCCGCGAGAAAATCATCGCCGAGGCCAGCGAACGCTTCATCTGCATCATCGACCCGTCCAAGCAGGTCGACGTGCTGGGCAAGTTCCCGCTGCCGGTGGAAGTGATCCCGATGGCGCGCAGCCTGGTGGCGCGCGAGATCCTGGAGCTGACCGGCGGCCAGCCGGTGTGGCGCGACGGCGTTGTCACCGACAACGGCAACGTCATTCTTGATGTGCACAACCTTGCCATCACCGACCCCAAGGCGATGGAACTGGCGCTCAATCAGATCCCCGGCGTGGTCGCGGTGGGCCTGTTCGCGCGCCGCCCGGCCGACGTGGTGATCGTGGGCGGGCAGCCGCCGCAGGTGCTCTGACACCGCGCGTCAGGCACCGTCCAGCAGCGTCCTGTCACGCACCGCGCCCTTGTCGGCGCTGGTGGCCAGCAGGGCGTAGGCCTTCAGCGCCGCGCTGACCTTGCGCGCGCGCGGCAACGAAGGCTTCCAGCCCTGCGCGTCCTGCTCGGCGCGGCGGGCGGCGAGCTGTTCGTCGGACACCAGCAGTTCGATGCCGCGGGCAGGGATATCAATCCGGATGCGGTCGCCATCGCGCACCAATCCGATCATTCCGCCCGCCGCCGCTTCCGGCGAAACATGGCCGATGGAAAGCCCCGAGGTGCCGCCGGAAAAACGTCCGTCGGTGAGCAGTGCGCAGGCTTTGCCGAGGCCCTTCGACTTCAGGTAACTGGTGGGGTAGAGCATCTCCTGCATGCCCGGCCCGCCCTTGGGGCCTTCGTAGCGGATCACCACCACGTCACCGGCCTGCACCGCATCGCCCAGGATCGCCGCCACCGCGGCGTCCTGGCTTTCGAACACCCGCGCCGTACCTTCAAACACATGGATCGATTCGTCCACGCCGGCGGTCTTCACCACGCAGCCATCAACCGCGATGTTGCCGTACAGCACGGCGAGGCCACCCTCCTGCGAATAGGCGTGTTCGACGCTGCGGATGCAACCTTCGCTGCGATCCAGATCCAGCGTCGGCCAGCGGGTGGACTGGCTGAAGGCGATCTGGGTCGGGATGCCGGCCGGACCGGCGCGGTAGAACGTGCGCACCGCCTCGTCATCGACCGTGGCGATGTCCCACCGCGCGATCGCCTCGCCCAGCGTTTTCGCGTGCACGGTCGGCACGTCGGTGTGCAGCAGGCCGCCGCGTGCCAGCTCGCCCAGAATGGCGATCACGCCACCCGCGCGATGCACGTCTTCCACGTGATATTTCTGCGAATTCGGCGCCACCTTGCACAGCTGCGGAATGCGCCGCGAGAGCCGGTCGATGTCGCGCAGGTCGAACGCCACCTCCGCTTCCTGCGCGGCGGCGAGCAGGTGCAGGATGGTGTTGGTGGAACCGCCCATCGCGATGTCCAGTGCCATCGCGTTCTCGAACGCGTCGAACGTCGCGATCCCGCGCGGCAGCGCGGTTGCATCCTCGCCGCCGTACCAGCGGTGGCACAGCTCGACGATCAGGCGGCCGGCGCGCTTGAACAGCGCTTCGCGGTCGGCGTGGGTGGCCAGCGTGGTGCCGTTGCCGGGCAGCGACAGGCCCAGCGCCTCGGTCAGGCAGTTCATCGAATTGGCGGTGAACATGCCGCTGCACGAGCCGCAGGTCGGGCAGGCGCTGCGCTCCACCGCCGCCACCTGTTCGTCGCTCACCGCCGCATCGGCGGCCATCACCATCGCATCGACCAGATCGAGTTTTTGATCCGCCAGCGCGGTCTTGCCCGCTTCCATCGGCCCGCCGGACACGAACACCACCGGGATGTTCAGACGCAGCGCCGCCATCAGCATGCCGGGGGTGATCTTGTCGCAATTGGAGATGCACACCAGCGCGTCGGCGCAGTGCGCATTGGCCATGTATTCCACCGAATCTGCGATCACTTCGCGGCTGGGCAGCGAATACAGCATGCCGTCGTGGCCCATCGCGATGCCGTCGTCCACGGCAATCGTGTTGAACTCCTTGGCCACGCCGCCGACGAGTTCGATCTCGCGCGCGACCAGCTGGCCCATGTCCTTGAGGTGGACGTGGCCGGGCACGAACTGGGTGAAGGAATTTGCGATCGCGATGATCGGTTTGTGGAAGTCGGCATCGCGCATGCCGGTGGCGCGCCACAGCGCGCGGGCGCCGGCCATGTTGCGGCCGTGGGTGGAGGTTTTCGAACGGAAATCGGGCATCGTGGGATCCGGTGGGGTATGAGGTGGTGCGCTGCACGCCTTGATCCTGCTGCATCTGCGCGGTTTCGGCTGCAACTTTCCAACATGAGGAATCGGCATGAACAAGACGGTTGACAAACCGGCTGCCGGCATGTTTACCTGAATATATGTTGCAGCGCCACATGCCCCTGCCCGCCATCCCGATGACTGCCTCGCCGGCGGCATCCATTCTCGTCCTCGTACTTATTACCTCGCCCACAGGTGCGGGACGATCCGGCGTGTAAGCAAGCAGCACACAACGCCAGAATCGCAAAACCCCGCATCGCAAGGTGCGGGGTTTTTCGTTTTGGGCCCTTCGCAACCCCTCCCAACAGGAACCACCGCAATGACCAGCAGCAAACCCCGCATCACCATCGTCGGTTACGGCAGCCAAGGCCGCGCACATGCATTGAATCTGCGCGATTCCGGCTTCGACGTCACCATCGGCCTGCGTCCGGGTGGCCCGACCGAATTCAAGGCCAAGGCCGATGGCTTCACCGTGAAAACGCCTGCCGAGGCGGTGAAAGGCGCGCAGATCGTGGCCGTGCTGACCCCCGACATGGTGCAGCCGCAGCTGTACGGCGAAGTCATCGAACCGAACATGGACCAGGGTGCCTGCCTGCTGTTCGCGCATGGCTTCAACGTGCATTACGGCCAAATCACCCCGCGTGCGGACCTCGATGTGGTGCTGGTGGCACCCAAGGGCCCCGGCGCGCTGGTGCGCCGCGAATACGAGATCGGGCGCGGCGTGCCGTCAGTGTACGCGGTGCATCAGGACAAGAGCGGCCAGGCCGAACAGCTGGCGATGACCTATTGCGCCGGTATTGGTGGCGCGCGCCAGAACGCCATCAAGACCAGCTTCAAGGAAGAAACCGAAACCGATCTGTTCGGCGAACAGGCGGTGCTGTGCGGCGGTGCCACCAAGCTGGTGCAGGCCGGCTGGGAAACCCTGGTGGAAGCCGGCTATCAGCCGGAAGTGGCCTATTACGAATGCCTGCACGAACTGAAGCTGATCGTGGACCTGTTCTACGAAGGCGGCGTGACCCGGATGCACGAATTCATCAGCGAAACCGCGCAATACGGCGCGCTGACGCGTGGCAACTACGTGGTGGATGACAACACCCGCGCACAGATGCGCAAGGTGTTGACCGAAATCCAGGACGGCACATTTGCCCGCCAATGGATCGCCGAATACGCCGCCGGCAATGCCAATTACAAGGCGATGAAGCAGGCCGACCTGGATCACCCGATCGAAACCGTCGGCAAGCAGCTGCGCGCCAACATGCAGTGGCTGGGCACCACCCAGGCCGCCAACGCCGCATCCAACAAACAACACGAGGCCGCGTGATGAACGGTGCCCGCTGGCTGGCGCAAGCCCTGGTTGCAGAAGGCGTCGACACGCTGTTCGGGTATCCGGGCGGCGCGATCATGCCGTTCTACGATGCGCTGTACGACGTGCCGCAGCTCAAGCATGTGCTGGTACGCCACGAACAGGGCGCGGCGTTCGCCGCCAATGGCTATGCGCGGGCCAGCGGGCGCGTGGGCGTGTGCGTGGCCACCTCCGGCCCGGGGGCCACCAACCTGTTCACCGGGATTGCCGATGCACTGGTGGATTCGGTGCCGATGGTGGCCATCACCGGGCAAGTGCCCACCGCCTTGATGGGCACCGACGCGTTCCAGGAACTCGATGTGTTCGGCATGAGCTTCCCGATGGTGAAACACAGCTTCATCGTGCGCAGCGTGGACGAGCTGCCGCGAATCGTCGGCGAAGCCTTCCGCATCGCCCGCAGCGGGCGTCCCGGCCCGGTGTTGATCGACCTGCCGAAGGACGTGCAGAACGCCGACGCCAGCCACTTGCCGGCGCATGTGCCGGCAGAAGTGGAACCGCCGGATGCCCCCAAGGATGCTTCGCTGCACGAAGCACTGGCGCTGATCTCGCTGGCGCAGCGGCCCGTCATTTACGGCGGCGGCGGCATCGCGCTGGGCGATGCGGTGCAGGACTTCCGCACCTTCGTCGATGCCACCCAGATCCCGACCGTGCTGACCTTGAAAGGCCTGGGCGCATTGCCCAGCAAGCATCCTCTGAACCTGGGGATGCTGGGCATGCACGGCAGCCGCGCCGCCAATCTGGCGGTGCAGGAAGCCGATTTGCTGATCGTGGTGGGTGCGCGTTTCGACGACCGCGCCACCGGCAAGCTGGCCGAATTCGCGCCGCAGGCACGGGTGGTGCACATGGACCTGGATGCCTGCGAAATCGGCAAATTGCGGGTGGCCGATGCCGGCGTGCGCGGCGACATCCGCACCACCCTGGCCAAGCTGACGTTGCCATGCGCGGCCCATCTGCATGGCCGCAACGGCGCGGCCCGCAAGGCCTGGCGCAGCCAATGCCAACACCGCGCCCTGCAACATGCACCGCGCTACGACGCGCCCGGCAGCACCGTGTACGCACCTGCATTGTTGAAGCAATTGTCGGAGACAGCGCCCGAGGCGTTCGTGGTGTGCGACGTGGGCCAGCACCAGATGTGGGTGGCACAGCACTGGCAGATGGACCACCCGCGCAAGCACCTGACTTCCGGCGCACTGGGCGCGATGGGCTTCGGCCTGCCCGCCGCCATCGGCGCGCAACTGCAAGATCGCGATGCGCAAGTGATCTGCGTCAGCGGCGATGGCTCGATCCAGATGAACCTGCAGGAACTGGCCACCCTGCGCCGCTACAACCTGCCGGTGAAGATCGTGCTGCTGGACAACCAGGCACTAGGCATGGTGCGGCAGTGGCAGGAGTTGTTCTTCGACAAGCGCTATTCCGAAATCGACCTCACCGACAACCCCGACTTCATCGCGTTGGCGCAGGCCTTCGGCATCGAAGCCCTGCACGTGGAACGCGCCGAAGACGTGGATGCCGCGCTGGATGCGCTGCTGCGCACGCCCGGCCCCGCGCTGCTGCACGTGGCCATCGACACCGCCGCCAATGTCTGGCCGCTGGTGCCCCCCAACCGCAACAACGCGCAGATGATCGACGACACCGCCGCCACGATGGAGGCCGCCCATGCGTTACCAGCTTGAGATGACCTTGCGGCGCGCCGAGGGCGCGTTGACCCGCGTGCTGGGCACCGCCGAACGGCGCGGCTTCCAGCCGGTGTCGGTGCAGGGCGAGGCGCACGACGATGGCGCGTCCTGGCGGCTGCGGATGACGGTGGAAGGCAGCCGCGAACCGGAAAGCCTGCAGCACCAGCTGGCCAAGCTGCACGACTGCCTGACGGTGGAGGTACAGCCATGCGCATGAGCATCGTGCTTCCGCATCCCAAGGCGCGCGGCCCGCAGGCAGCACGCTGATGGAGCCGCAGGTAGCCACCGCCACAACGGTCACCGCCAGCGACGTGCTGGCGGCACAGGCGCGGCTGCGGCGCTATCTGGAGGTCACCCCCACGCACTATGCGGAGCGCTTCGGCTGCTGGTTGAAGCTGGAAAACCTGCAACGCACCGGCTCGTACAAGGTGCGCGGTGCGATGAACGCGTTGCTGGCGGCGCGTGAGCGTGGCGATGCCCGCCCCACCATTGCCGCCTCCGCTGGCAACCACGCGCAAGGCTTGGCGTGGGCGGCGTATCGGCTGGGCTTGCAAGCCATCACGGTGATGCCGAAAACCGCGCCGCAAACCAAGATTGCCGGGGTGGCGCACTGGGGCGCGACGGTGCGCCTGCATGGCGACACCTACGACGAAGCCAAGGCCTTCGCCGCCGAGCTGGCAGAGCAGCACGACTACCGCTTGCTGTCCGCCTTCGACGACTCCGACGTCATCGCCGGGCAAGGCACGGTGGGGCTGGAGATTGCAAGCAGCCTGTCGCCGGACGTGGTGATCGTGCCGATTGGCGGCGGCGGCTTGGCGTCGGGCGTGGCGTTGGCGCTGAAGGCGCAAGGCGTGCGGGTGATCGGCGCGCAGGTGGAAGGCGTGGATTCCATGGCGCGCGCGCTGCGTGGCGACACCCGCATCATCGAACCGGTGGCCACCCTGGCCGATGGCGTGAAAGTGAAAGTACCCGGCGAGTTGACCCGCCGCGTGCTGGCAGAGCTGCTGGACGACGTGGTGATCGTGCGCGAAGCCGAGCTGCGCGAAACCCTGGTGCGGCTGGCGCTGGAAGAACATTTGATTGCCGAAGGCGCAGGCGCGCTGGCACTGGCCGCCGGCAAACGCATCGCCGCCAAACGCAAATGCGCGGTGGTGTCGGGCGGCAACCTGGATGCCGGCGTGCTGGCCACCCTGCTGCAAGACGTGCGCCCGCGGCCACCGCGCAAACCGCGTCAACGGCAGCGCGAGCCTGCACTTATCACCTCCCCCTGCAAGGCAGGGGGAGGCTGGGAGGGGGTGCTCTTTACCCGAACAGCAAAAGCACCCCTCCCCAACCCTCCCCTTCGCGCGTTGCGCGAAAGGGAGGGAGAACGCAGCCCCAATCCTCCCCATCGCGCACTGCGCGAAAGGGAGGGAGAAAAACACGGGCACATCAGAATTCCAGAGGATAGCGTGGCATGAATCAACAACTGCAAACGAGTACGGTCAACACCGACCATATCCGCATTTTCGACACCAGCCTGCGCGACGGCGAACAATCCCCCGGCTTCACCATGAACGGCCCGCAGAAAATCGCCTTCGCCCACGCGCTGGCCGATCTGGGCGTGGATGTCATCGAAGCCGGCTTCCCCAACAGCTCGCCGGCCGATTTCCACGCCGTGCACAGCATCGCCCGCGACGTGCGCAATGCCTCCATCGCGGCGCTGGCGCGCTGCCATGCGGGCGACATCGAAGCCTGCGCACGCGCACTGGACGGTGCCGCCGCACCGCGCATCCACACTTTCATTTCCACCAGCCCGCTGCACCGCCAATTCAAATTGAACATGAGCCGCGAGCAGGTGATCGAACACGCCATCATGGGTGTCGAGCTGGCGCGTAAGCACGTCGATGACGTCGAATTTTCCGCCGAAGATGCCTTCCGCACCGAGCGTGATTTCCTAGTCGAAATCTTCAATGCCGCCATTGCCGCCGGCGCCACCACCTTGAACGTGCCCGACACCGTGGGCTACGCCACCCCGAATGAAATCCGCAGCCTGTTCGAATACCTGCGCGCCAATGTGGCAGGCGCCGAAGGCGTGGTATTCAGCGCCCACTGCCACAACGACCTAGGGCTGGCGGTGGCCAATTCGCTGGCCGCCATCGAAGGCGGTGCGCGCCAGGTGGAATGCACCATCAACGGCATCGGCGAGCGCGCCGGCAACGCCGCGCTGGAAGAATTGGTGATGGCACTGAAAGTGCGCGGCGGCTGGTACAACGGCAGCACTCGCATCCACACCCCCAAGCTGCTGGACACCTCGCGCCTGCTGTCGCGCATCACCGGCATTCAAGTGCAGCGCAATAAAGCCATCGTCGGCTTGAACGCGTTTGCGCACGAATCCGGCATCCACCAGCACGGCATGCTGAAGAACCGCGACACCTACGAAATCATGCGCCCGCAGGACGTCGGCTGGCCGGATTCGCAGCTGGTGCTGGGCCGCCACAGTGGCCGCGCCGCCGTGGCCGACCGCCTGCGTGCGCTGGGCTATGTGCTGGAAGATGCACAGCTGGACCAAGTGATTGCCGCTGCCAAGGCGCTGACCCAAACCCAACATGTGGTCAGCGATACCGACCTGCTGCGGCTGGTGGCCGGCGACCACGGCGACACCGGCTGGCGCATCGCCACCATGAGCTTGATTGACGAAGGCCAACACACCCGCGCACAGGTCGAGTTGTCGGACCCCGACAATCACCGGGTGATGAAAGAGGCGCGCGGCGACGGCCCGATTGCCGCATTGTTCGCCGCATTGGCGCGTGCCACCGGGGTGGATTTCGAACTGGAAAGCTACGAAGTGCACAGCATGGGCATCGGCCGCGATGCGCGCGGCGAGGCCAACCTCAGCGCCCGCATCGGCGGCGAAACCTACACCGGCCAAGGCACCAGCCGCGACGTGCTGGAAGCCTCCGCCATCGCCTGGCTGGACGTGGCCAACCGCCTGCTGCGCAGCTATGCCATGCAGCGCGTGGCGGCGCTGGCTTGATCCAAATTCCCTACTCACTTCCTGCAAAGACACACCCATGCACGCCAATATTCTTGTATTGCCCGGTGACGGCATCGGCCCTGAAGTCACCGCCGCCGGCGTCGCCGTGCTGCGCAGCGTGGCCGAACGCTACGGCCACGACTTCCATTTCGAAGAACAACTGATCGGCGGGGCCGCCATCGACGCCACCGGCCAACCATTGCCGGACGCCACCTTGCAGGCCGCACAGCGCGCCGATGCGGTGTTGCTGGGCGCAGTGGGCGGGCCGAAGTGGTCGGACCCCAATGCCAAGGTGCGGCCCGAACAAGGCCTGCTGGCCATTCGCAAAGCACTGGGCCTGTTCGCCAATGTGCGGCCGGTGAAACCGCACTCCGCTACGCTTGGGGCCTCGCCGATCAAGGCGCATTTGCTGCAAGGGGTGGATTTGATCGTGGTGCGCGAGCTCACCGGCGGCATTTATTTTGGCGACAAAACCCGCAGCAACAGCGATGCCTCTGACCTGTGCCGCTACAGCGTTGCCGAGATCGAACGCGTGGTGCGCCACGCGGCGCAGCTGGCACGTTCGCGCAGCGGCAAATTGACCTCGGTGGACAAAGCCAACGTGCTGGAAACCTCGCGCCTGTGGCGCGATGTCACCACCCGCGTCGTGCGCGATGAATTCCCCGACGTGCAACTGGAACACCAGCTGGTGGATTCGATGGCCATGCACCTGCTGGCCAAGCCGCGCGCCTATGACGTGATCGTCACTGAAAACATGTTCGGCGACATCCTCACCGACGAAGCCTCGATGCTGGCCGGCTCGCTGGGTTTGCTGCCCTCCGCATCCTTGGGCGCAGGCACCAATGGGATCTACGAACCCATCCACGGCAGCGCACCCGACATTGCAGGCCGCGGCATTGCCAACCCCTACGCCACCATCCTCAGCGCCGCGCTGCTGCTGCGCCATTCATTGGGGCTGGAAGCAGAAGCGCAATGCGTCGAAAAATCCGTGGCCGAGGCACTGGACGCTGGCGTCTTCACCGCCGACCTCACCACCACCCAACCCGCCGCCAGCACCCACGCCGCCACCGACGCGGTGCTGGCCCGCATGGACCTCGCGTGTGCTGCGGTGGCGTTGCGGGATTGAGAGTGGGTGCCGGATGGCGGATCGAGCTCCGCCCTGCACGACCCGGAATCTTGCAGGGCGGGCCTTGACCCGCCCCACAGGATCACGCCCCGCGTCTTACCCCACCCCGCCAAACACCCACGGCTGCGCCGCGTGATGGGTGGCCTCAAAGGCACGGATCGCGTCGGCTTCCTGCAAGGTCAGGCCGATGTCATCCAGCCCGTGCAGCAGGCAATGTTTACGGAAGGCATCCACTTCGAAATGATGCTGCACGCCATCGGGCAGTGTCACGGTTTGCGCGTGCAGATCCACCGCCAGTGCATAGCCTTCATTGGCCTCGCACTGCGCGAATAACGCATCTATTTCGTCCGCAGCCAGCACGATGGGCAGCAGGCCATTTTTGAAACTATTGTTGTAAAAAATATCGGCAAAACTGGGCGCGATGATGGCGCGAAAGCCGTATTCGGCCAGCGCCCACGGCGCGTGCTCGCGCGACGAGCCGCAGCCGAAATTGGCACGCGCCAGCAGCACGCTCGCGCCCGCATAGCGCGGCTGGTTGAGCACGAACTCGGGGTTCAACGGCCGCGCCGAACAGTCCTGCCCCGGTTGACCGACGTCCTGATAGCGCCATTCGTCGAACAGATTCGGCCCGAAGCCGCTGCGCTTGATCGACTTCAGAAATTGCTTGGGAATGATCTGGTCGGTATCCACATTGGCGCGGTCCAGCGGCACGGCCAGACCGGTGTGGGTGGTGAACGGATTCATGCCAGCTCCCTGACGTCGATGAAGTGGCCGGCGATCGCGGCGGCGGCGGCCATCGCCGGGCTGACCAGATGGGTGCGGCCGCCGTTGCCCTGACGGCCTTCGAAATTGCGGTTGGAGGTGGACGCGCAGTGCTCGCCGCTTTCCAGCCGGTCGGGATTCATCGCCAGGCACATCGAGCAACCCGGCTCGCGCCATTCAAAGCCGGCGTCCACGAAAATCTTATCCAACCCTTCCTGCTCGGCCTGCGCTTTCACCAGCCCGGAACCCGGCACCACCAGCGCCTGTTTCACCGTCGCCGCGACTTTGCGACCCTTCGCCACCACCGCGGCGGCGCGCAGGTCCTCGATCCGGGCATTGGTGCAAGAGCCGATGAACACACGGTCCAGGCGGATCTCGGTGATCGGCTGGCGGGCGCACAGGCCCATGTACTTCAGCGCGCGCGCGATGGCGTCGCGCTTCACGGGGTCGGGCTCCTGCGCCGGGTCGGGCACCTGCGCATCCACCGGCAGCACCATCTCCGGCGAGGTGCCCCAGCTCACCTGCGGACGGATGTCTTCGGCGCGCAGTTCGATGTCGGTATCGAAACGTGCGTCCTCGTCGGAGACCAGCGTGCGCCACAGCGCCGCCGCCTGCTCGAACGCCTCGCCCTGCGGCGCGAACGGACGGCCGCGCACGTAGTCGATGGTCTTCTCGTCCACCGCCACCATGCCGACCCGCGCACCGGCCTCGATCGCCATGTTGCAGACGGTCATGCGGCCTTCCATCGACAGCGCGCCGATCGCGCTGCCGGCAAATTCCAGCGCGTGGCCATTGCCGCCGGCGGTGCCGATCTTGCCGATGATCGCCAGCACGATGTCCTTGGCGGTCACGCCCGGCGGCAGTTCGCCATCCACGCGCACCCGCATGTTCTTCATCTTCTGCGCGACCAGGCACTGCGTGGCCAGCACGTGCTCGACCTCCGAGGTGCCGATGCCGTGCGCCAGCGCGCCGAATGCGCCATGCGTGGAAGTGTGCGAATCGCCGCAGACAATGGTCATGCCCGGCAGCGTCGCGCCCTGCTCGGGGCCGACCACGTGCACGATGCCCTGCCGCGCGTCGTTCATCCTGAACTCCGGGATGCCGAAATCCGCGCAATTCTCGTCCAGCGTCTGCACCTGCAGCCGCGCCACTTCATCGCTGATCGCGGCCAACCCGCCGGCGCGCTCAATGCGGGTGGTGGGCACGTTGTGATCCGGCGTGGCGATGTTGGCAGCCACCCGCCACGGCGTGCGGCCCGCCAAGCGCAAGCCTTCGAAGGCCTGCGGCGAGGTCACTTCATGCAGGATGTGGCGGTCGATGTAGAGCAGCGAAGAACCGTCGTCGCGACGGCTGACTTCGTGCATCTCCCACAGTTTGTCGTACAGGGTTTTTCCGGACATGGGTCGCCTCGCCTCGCGGCAATCGCACTTCGGCAGCCAGCTTGCCGGCTTTCCTTCCATGACTCAAATGGATATTTTTCATCCATTCTATTCCTGATGGGAATGCAATGGACCTCGCCAACCTCGCTGCCTTCGTCGCCGTGGCCGAACACGGCGGGTTTTCCGCCGCCGCCGAACAGCTGCACATCACCCAGCCGGCGGTGAGCAAGCGCATCGCCCAGCTGGAGGCATCGCTGGACGCGCGGCTGTTCGACCGGCTGGGCCGGCAGGTGGTGCCCACCGAGGCCGGGCGCACGCTGCTGCCGCGCGCACAACGGCTGCTGGCCGACGCCGACGATGCGCGACGGGCGCTGCGCGAAGTGGGCGAGGGCGTCGGCGGCACGCTGCGGTTCGCCACCAGCCACCACATCGGTCTGCACCGGCTTCCGCCGTTGCTGCGCCGGTTCGCGGGGAAATACCCGCAGGTGGAACTGGACATCCGCTTCATGGATTCCGAACAGGCCTGGAACGAGGTGCTGCAAGGGCGGATCGAGCTGGCGCTGACCACGCTCGGGCCGGCCACGCCGCCGCTGCAGGCCACATCGCTGTGGCACGACCCGCTCTGCTTCGTGGCGGCGGCCACGCATCCGCTGGCGCAACGCAAGACGCTTGCGCTGGCCGATCTGTCCGCGCACTCGGCGGTGCTGCCCGACCCCGGCACGTTCACCCACCGCATCGTCGCCGAGGCCTTTGCCAGCCGTGGCCTGCCGCTGCGCCTGCGGATGACCACGCACTCCCTGGAAACCCTCAAGATGCTGGCCAGCGTGGGGCTGGCGTGGAGCGTGCTGCCGCAGACCCTGCTGGACCGCAGCCTGCGCGTGCTGCCGCTGCGCGGGGTAAAACTGTCTCGCGAACTGGGCCTGGTGACGCACACCGGCCGCACGCCCTCGCGTGCGGCGCAGGCGTTCACCCAGCTGCTGTGGCAACACGCGGATTGATGGCGGGCATGCACACGATGGGTAGCGCGGTCATTAATTGTACCGTTCAGTATGGTATACTGCCACCTCACTCGGAACGCATGCCGCCATGCCCCATAGCCCGCCCCCGCGCAAACCTGCCAGCCCCGGCCGCCCGAAGGATCTCGCCAAACGTGCGGCGATTCTGGACGCTGCCAAATGCCTGTTCGTCCAGCACGGCTTCAATGGCGTCAGCATGGATCAGATCGCGGCCGAAGCCGGAGTTTCCAAGCTCACCGTCTACAGCCACTTCGGCGACAAGGATCGCCTGTTTGCCGAGGCCGTGCGCGCGCACTGCGAGCAGGGCATGCCGACGCGGCTGTTCGAACCGGCGCCGGAAGTGCCGCTGCGGGAGCGCCTGACCGAAATCGGCGCGGCCTTCTTCGCCATGATCATGACCCCCGAGGCCATTGCCGGGCACCGCATCCTGTGTTCCCCGGAAATTGCCACCAGCCACATGCCGGCGATTTTCTGGGAAGCGGGGCCGCAGCAGGTGCAAAACGGTTTCACCGCCCTGCTGGAGCGCCGCATCGCCGCCGGCGAACTGGAGATCGATGCCCCGGAGCGCGCCGCCAGCCACTTCTTCACCCTGATCAAGGGCGAACCGCATGCGCAGGCCGTGTTCGGCTATTGCTGCAGCGGCCATCCCGACACCCCGCCGGTGCATATCGCCAGCGTGGTGGAGCTGTTCCTGCGCGCCTATGGCAAACACTGAACGACACCGTGCAACGCCATTGGTGCCGGTGACTTCCGGCACTGCGTGCTGGTGTACCAACACGCCCACACTGCCGGCCAATCCAGCCGCTGGCGGCATTAAACTAGTCGGCTCCCCGCATCGGATTCTGCAGACATGAACATCAACTTTGCCCGCACCCGTGAAACCATGGTGGAACAGCAGATCCGCCCATGGGACGTGCTGGATGTCCGCGTGCTGGACACCCTGGGCACGCTGCCGCGCGAGGCCTTCGTGGCCGATGCGCTGCGCGGGCTGGCGTACGCCGATACCGAATTGCCGCTGGGGCACGGCGAAACCATGATGAAGCCGGTGCTGGAAGGCCGCTGCCTGCAGGCCCTGCTGCCGCTGGCACATGAAAGCGTGCTGGAAATCGGCACCGGCAGCGGCTATCTGGCCGCCTGCCTCGGGCGCCTGGCGCGCGAGGTCGTGAGCGTCGAGCAGCACGCCGACCTGGCCGAAGTGGCGCAGGCCCGGCTGGCCAATGCCGGCGTTGGCAATGTCAACGTGCGCAACGCCGATGCGATGACATGGAACCCCGGTCGCAGCTTCGACGTGATGTGTGTCACTGGTGCCGTCGACACCCTCCCGGCACGCTTCCTGGAATGGCTCAATCCGAACGGCCGCATGTTCGTGGTGCGTGGCCGGGCCCCGGTGATGGAAGCGGTGCTGGTGCATCGCACGGTCAACGGCAGCCGCATCGAGACGTTGTTCGAAACCGAATTGCCCTATTTGACGGGGGCCGCGCCCGCTCCTGCCTTCACCCTGTAAGCCGCCAAGGAATCCTCCCCATGTTGCGTCGTCCGCTCTCGCTCGCTCTTGCCCTTGTCCTGCTGCCGGTTGCGGCCCAAGCCGACGACCTGCTGCAGAGCTATCAGAACGCCCGCAACAACGACCCGCAGTACGCGGCGGCCGAAGCCAACCGGCTGGTCACCGCCGAGCGTCCGGTGCAGGCGCGGGCCGCACTGCTGCCCAGCATCGGCGGCACGGTGGGTGCCAATCGTGTCGACCACGGCGTCGGCGGCGTGCGTACCGGCTCGTGGGGCGTGAACATGCAGCAGTCGCTGTTCAACTTCGGCAGCTACAGCAACCTGGAAGGCGCCCGGGCGCAGGATCGTGCCGGCGGGTTCACCCTGGATGCCGCCGGGCAGACCCTGATCACCCGCACCGCCTCGGCCTATTTCAACGTGCTGGTGCAGCTGGAAACGCTGGCCGCCGCCGAGACCGCCGAAGCGGCGCTGAAAAAACAGTTCGACTACGCCAGCAAGCGGCTGGAAGTGGGGCTGGCCCCGATCACCGACGTGTATGAAGCCCGCGCCCAGTACGACGGCGCCCGCGCCAGTACTTTGCTGGCACGCAATGCCACCCAGGATGCCTATCAGGCACTGGTGGAAATCACCAACGTCCCGGTGAAGAACCTCAAGGGCCTGCCCGACGACTTCAAACCGGCGCTGCCGGCAGAAAAGGGCATGGACGCCTGGGTCAGCGATGCGCTGGCCAACAACCCCACCCTGAAGGCGCAGCGAGCGGGCCTGGAAGCGTCCGAAGCCGGCGTGAAAACCGCGCGCGCCGGCCACTACCCCACGCTGGGCCTGACCGCCTCCTACGGCAAGGCACTCCCCGGCCTGTATGACCCCGCGTTCATCGGTGCCAACAAGGCCAGTACCAGCGTCGGTCTGACCTTGAACATCCCGATCTTCGCCGGCGGTGCCACCCAGTCGAACCTGCGCAGTGCCCTGGCCCAGCGCGATGCCGCCGCCGACAGCGTGGAACAGACCAAGCGCAGCATCGAACGCACCACCCGCAGCGCCTACCAGGCCATGGTGGCCGGCATCAGCGGTGTGGAGGCGCGCCGGCTGGCACTGGTCTCGGCACAGAGCGCCTACGACGCCTCGCAGGTGGGGCTGGAAGTGGGAACCCGTACCGTGCTGGACGTGCTGAACAACCAGCGCACCCTGTTCAGCGCGCAACAAGCCTATGCCCAGGCCAAGTACAGCTTCCTGCTGAGCAAGCTGCAACTGGACCAGGCCGCCGGCACGCTGGAAGTGTCCAATGTCGAGGGCATCAACCGTCTGCTGACCGCCGACAAGGCCATCGACGCCCAGATTTCCGGCGGCTGAGGCCTCATCTCGCCGATGCGGTCGCCGGCAGCATCGGCGTGATCAAGCCCAGGGTGCGCGCCAACGCGCCGCGCCCTTCCTCCAGCAGCTGCGCGGCCCGCCGGGTCATCGCCTGCCGCGTCTCCGGGTCTTCGAACAAGCTGCGCAGCGCCAGCGCCAGGGTCGGTGCGTCGGTCACCACGCGCATGGCCTGCGCCTCGCGGAGGCGCCGCGCGATGTCGGCGAAATTGTGCAGTTGCGGGCCGCTGAGGATGGCGGTGTTGGTGGCCGCCGGCTCCAGCAGGTTGTGCCCGCCGATGTCCTGCAGGCTGCCGCCAACGAACGCGATGTGGGCGCAGGCATAGAAACGCAGCAGCTCGCCCAGGGTGTCGATCACGAATACCGCGCAACCGGGCCCGGGCCACTGCGCCTCGCTGCGGGTGGCGGTGGCGAAGCCGACCTCGCGTGCACGCTGCGCCACTGCGCGAAAACGCTCGGGGTGCCGCGGCGCCCACAACAACAGGGCATCGGGATGGTGCTGCCGCAGGATGCGGTGCGCCTCCAGCACCGGCAGCTCTTCCTCCTCGTGCGTGCTGGCGGCAATCCACACCGGCCGTACGGCAGCCAGTGCCGTGTTGAACTCGGCCACGAAGTCCGCCAGCACGACCGGTTCCATGTCGAACTTGAGGTTGCCGATCACCTGCACCCGTTCCGGCAGGGCTCCCAGCTCCAGGAACCGTCGCGCATCATCCCCTGACTGCGCTGCAACCAGGCTCACGCTGGCCAGCGCCCGGCGGATCAAGGGCCCCAGTACCCGGTACCCGCGCAGGGAGCGCGCCGACAGGCGGGCATTGAGAATCTGCGTGGGAATGCCGCGGTCGCGGCAGGCGAACAGCAGGTTCGGCCACAACTCGGTTTCCACGATCAGCGCCAGCACTGGCCGGAAGTGGTCCAGGAACCGCCCGACCGCACCGGGCAGGTCATAGGGCAGGTACACATGCGCCACGCTGTCGCCCCACAGCGCGCGTGCCCGCGCCGACCCGGTGGGCGTGATGGTGGTCACCACCAGTTGCAGGTCCGGTCGTTGCGCCCGCAGCCGCGCCACCAGCGGTGCCGCCAGGTTGACCTCGCCCACCGACACCGCATGCAACCACAGCGGTGCCCGCGCCCGATCATCGGCATAGCTGGCATAGCGTTCGTCCCAGCGCTGGAAATACGCATGCTGGCGAAAGCCGCGCCAGATCAGGTGGTACAAGGTGATCGGCAGCAACAGGTACAGGGCCGTCGAGTACAGGCCGCGCAGTACCCGCTCGGTGAAGTCGGTTCGCATCCGCACAGGATAACCAAGCCGGCGCAGCCGGCCACTGCATCATGCGGCCGGTAGAATTGCCGCATGTCCGCCACGCCCCCCGGCCCATCCACGCGTCCGCCGCTGTCGCCCCGGCACTGGCCGGTCTGGCTGGGTGTCGGCCTGTGCGTGGCGCTGGCGCGTCTGCCGTGGTCGCTGCAAGTCATGCTGGGCCGCGGGCTGGGCCCCGTGCTGGGCCGGGTGCTGCGCAGCCGTCGCCAGGTGGCCGCACGCAATATCGCGCTGTGTTTTCCGGAACTGGATGCCCCCGCGCAGGCGAAGCTGCTGCGCGAGAGTTTCCGGCAACTGGGCATTGGCCTGTTCGAATTCGCGCGGGCCTGGTGGGGCTCGGTCACGCCGATGCAGGGCAAGGTGGTGGTGGAAGGTCTGGAACATCTGCAGGCGGCGCAGACGGGCGGTCGCGGCGTCATCATTGTTTCGGGCCATTTCGTCACCCTCGAACTGGCGGCGCGCCTGATGTGCGACTACGCGCCACTGGCCGGCATGTACCGGCCGCATGCCACCGGGCCGATGGAATGGGCCGTGCGCAAGGGCCGCATGCGCTATGCCAGCGCGATGTTCACCCGCGAGGAGCTGCGCCCGGCGTTGCGCCATCTCAAGCAAGGCGGCCTGCTCTGGTTTGCGCCCGACCAGGACACTCGTCGCGGCGACAGCGTGTATGTGCCGTTCTTTGGACAGACCGCCCACAGCCTGACCTCCACCCACCAACTGGCACGCCTGTCGGGTGCGGCGGTGCTGGGGTTTGCCCACGTCCGTGACCCCGACGGCCGCTATCGCCTGCGGCTGACCCCGGCCCTGCCCGGCTTTCCTTCTGCCGATGCCGTCGCCGACACGGCGCGGGTGATGGCCCTGATCGAAACCCTGGTGCGTGCGGCACCCACCCAATACCTATGGATCCACCGCCGCTTCAAGCGCCAGCCCGGCCAACCCGACGACGCGCTGTATCAGTAGACGGACGGCGCGCCGGGAGGGCGCGTCTTGAAGCGGCGGTGCACCCACAGATATTGCTCGGGTGCGGCTTGCAGACGCTCGCCGACCCACTGCATGTAGCGTGCCGCCGTGGTGGTGTCATCGGCGGTTGGCCAGGCCGGCCAGGCCGGCACCAGGTCGATGTGCTGCCGGCCGGCGGCATCGCGGCATGCCCACATCAGCAGGACCTGGCCACCGCAGCGCCGCAACACCCCGCCGATCGCCCCCAGCGTGGCCGCCGGCACGCCCAGAAAGGGCACGAACACCGTGCGCCGCGCCGCATTCTGGTCGGGCACGTAGAACACCGCCTTGCCGGCGCGCACCTGTGCCGCGAAGCCGGCGATGTCCTTCTTGTCGAAGGTCTGGCCGGCGTAAGCGCCACGGCCGGCCGCGATGACCGCCTCGATGGCCGGGTCATTGTGCCTGCGCACCAGGATCGGCATCGGCTGCGCGATGGCATCGGCCACATGGCGCATGGCTAGCTCGATGCCATCGTAATGCGCGCCCACCACCACCGCGCCGCGCCCTTGTGCCAGCGCTGCCTGCAAATGCTCCAGCCCGTGAATGGTGGCGGTTCCAGCCAACCGGGAAGGCGTGGCAAACCAGGCACACAAGGTGTCCAGCGCGCCAGTGGCGTTCGAACGCAGGGTGGCCTCCAGCAAGGCTTGCCGGCGGGCCGGTGCAAGCTGCGGGAAACACAACGCCAGATTGATCGATGCAATGCGCCGACGCCGGATATTGAGTGCCGGCAGCCACAGCAACCCGCGTGCCAGCCGCGAACGCGCCGGCGGCGACAACCCGGCCACCCAGCGCCCGACCCGCAGAAACAAGCGGGCCCGCCAAGGCCGCATGCCGTCCCGGCTCACTCCGGATCCCGACCCAGCAGACTGCCGGCATACAACGCCGCCAGCAGCAGCAGGACGCTGCCCCAGAACGTGGAATACGCCGCCAGATGGGTATTGAAGGGGAACACACTGACCGCCAGGGCCAGCATCGCCGGACGCGCGCGCGCGCGCGCGACGTCATCGGCGAAGCGCCAGGCTCGCCAGGCCAGTGCCGACCCGGCCAGCCAGATCAACAAGCCGATGACGCCGGTTTCCGACAACACTTCCAGCACGATCTGGTGCGCGTGCAAGGCCACCCCGGTGCCCCAGGCCGCCACCACCCCCGGTTGCGGGTCACAGGCCGGGAAGGCATCCCGGAAGCCGCGCACCCCCACGCCATTGATCGGATGCTGGCGCACCATGCACAGCGCCGCCGACCAGATCCGGGTACGGCCCGTCAACGCCGCATCCACCCCGGAGGCATTGGCCGACAGGGCCTGCGCCGTCAATTGCATGCGCCCGCGCACCTGCGGCGAGAACGCGGTGGCCAGCCCCAGCACCACCGCGCCGGTGGCAAACAACATGGCCAGCCGCTTCCAGCCCAACGCACGCCAACCGGTCCAGAGCATGACCAGGGCATAGGTGATCCACGAGGCGCGCGAGCCGGCCAGGAGGATCACCAGGCCAATCGCCAGCGCCGTCAGCAACCAGCCCAGCCGCCCGAGCCGGCGCCAGGCCAGTTCCAGGGCAAACGGGGACAGGCTGGCCAGCACGATGCCCAGCTTCAGGTTGCATGGCCCCAGCATGCCCCCCAGCCGATCGGCCACCACCGTCGAGCCGGTGCACATGGCATGGCCGGTCACCGCCACCCGGGCGTGATCGAGCATCCAGAACAGGGGGCTGGTGCCGACGGCCGCCTCGACCAGCGCATCTACCGTCCAGATCAGGGTGATGACACCCAACCCGGTGAAGGTCGTGCGCCACCCTTCGGCCGACGCCACCGCCGCCGCCACCAGCCACAAGAACGGCAGGTAGCGCAGGTCGATCAAGACTTCTTCCAGCGAACGCCAGGGATCCACCGCATCCAGCGCCGACCACAGCTCCGGCAACCAATAGGTGAAAAACAGCACACTGGTCAGTGCCCAGGCCGGGCCACTGAGCAGGTGCGTGCCACCGCGAAACCGGCGAATCGCCAGCGTCGCCAGCGCGCTCAATGCGCCCAGATCCAGCAGCAGCTCGGCAAACCCGTGCAGCGGCCACAACGCCACCAGCGCCAGCACCCAGGCAGGGGCCCATCGCAGTGGCAAGCGGGTTGGGTTGGCGGCGTCGGGCTGCAGCTCGATGTTCATGCGGATGCGGGTCTTTGCGCGATGCGTTGGTACAGCGTCAACGTGGCCTGCTGCATGGCTTCCAGTGTGCACGGCATGGTAACCGGCAATGCCGGCGGCAGGGCAGGCCAGGCCTGCGCACGCTGCTGCAAGGCGTCCAGATCGAACGGCGGCACCGCGCCTGCCGGTTGCAACTCGGCCAGCAATTCCCCCACCCCGCCGTGTGCCCAGCCCAGCACCGGCCGCCCCACCGCCAAGGCCTCGATCACGGTGCGCCCGAACGCCTCGGGCTGGCGCGACAGCTGCAGCACCAGATCGCAGGCGGCATAGGCCTCGGCCATGGCGTCGGTGGCGGCACTGAACACCACGGCTTCTCCCACTCCGGCCTGCAGCGCCAGCTGTTCCAGCTCGCGCAGATAAGTCTCGCGCCCGGCCTGGCGGGCGCCGGGCAGCCACAAGCGCGCATCCACGCCGTCGGCACGCAGGCGCGCCAACAGGGCAACCGCATCGGCATGGCCCTTCAGCCGCGTGCCGCGCCCGGGCAGCAGCAGCAGCGGGCCGGTGCCACCCAGCTGCGGGTGCAGCGCCGCGACCCGCGCGCGCGCGGCGCGATCCGGCCACGGCGCGCGCGGGAACGCGGCCGGGTCGATGCCGCGCGCAATCACCTGCAGCCGTGCCGGATCCGTGTGCGGATAGTGCTGCAGCACATGCGCACGCACCGTCTCCGACACGCAGATCACCTGTTCACCCCGCGCCATGATCGCGCTGTAGCGCGACGGTGAATTCAACCCGTGCACGGTGGTGA
The DNA here is from genome assembly GCA_028868545.1 of Lysobacteraceae bacterium. Taxonomy (GTDB): domain Bacteria; phylum Pseudomonadota; class Gammaproteobacteria; order Xanthomonadales; family Xanthomonadaceae; genus Thermomonas. The sequence goes on from JAGWUF010000012.1 coordinate 43,844, forward strand.
CGAAGCGCGGCCGTTGCCCCGCCGGCAGCCCGCGCAGGGCCAGCCAGCCCAGCCACGCCGGCAGGCGCGAGCGTGCATGCACGATGTCGGCCTGCGCGAACACGCGGCGCAGGGCCGGCAGATGCCGCAGCGTCAATAACGATTTCTGGCCGATGGCCATCGGCACATGCTGCGCGCCGATGGCCCGCAGTGCCGGCAGCAGCCGACCGCCGGCCGAGACCACGATGGCGCGATGGCCCGCACGCACCAGGGCGTCGGCGATTTCGAGGGTGGAACGCTCCACGCCACCGGCGTCCAGCGCCGGCAGCAATTGCACCACGGTCAGGCGGCGCATCGCGCCGAAGCTCAGTCAACCAGCACGTAGATGCTGCCGCAATACGGGCACTGGCTCCGGCCGCCGTCTTCGACGATGGACAGATACACGCGCGGATGCTCGTTCCACACCGCCTGCGACGGCAGCGGGCAGCTCAGCGGAAGATCGGCACGATGCACCTCATGGCGCAGCGGCGACTTGGCGGCGGTGGAAGCGGTGCGGGCAGGCTCGGCCATGGCGATGCTGACGATTGACGGAAACCGCGCCAGTTTACCAGCGCGGCCCGCCGCGTTTCTCAAGCCGGCAACTCGAACAGCAGCACATCACTTTCGCTTGCGCCCTGCAAGGCCAGCGTGCCCGCCTCGTCCACGAAGCCCAGCGCATCGCCGGCGGCCAGCGCGCGCCCATCGAGTGCAATTGCACCGGTGGCCACGTGCAACCAGTAGCGGCGCGCCGGATCCAGGCTGACGGTGATCTGTGCACCCGGAGCCAGCCGCACCGCACGCAGCGTGGCTTGCTGCCGGATCGCGATGGAACCGTCTGCGCCATCGGGCGAAGCCAGCGTGACCCAGCGTCCGCGCCGTGCTTCCGGTGCGAAATGCTGCTGGGCATAGGCCGGCGGGTGATTCAACCGTTCCGGCTGGATCCAGATTTGCAGGAAGTGCACCGGTTCGGCATCGGAGCCGTTGTATTCGCTGTGCTCGATGCCGTGACCGGCGCTCATCCACTGCACGTCACCGGCACGGATCACGCCGGCATGGCCGGCGTTGTCCTTGTGCGCCAGCGCGCCCTGCAGCACCACGCTGAGGATTTCCATGTTGGCGTGGCGATGCGGGGCGAACCCGCCGCCGACGGCGACGGTATCGTCGTTGATCACACGCAGCACGCCGAAGCCCATCCACGCCGGGTCGTAGTAATGGCCGAAGGAAAACGTGTGCCGGCTGTGCAGCCAACCCATGTCCACTTCACCGCGACTGGCGGCCGGGCGTTCGATGCGCATGGCGTGCGTCCTTACTTGGCCGCTGCCGGCGCCAGGAAGGCTTCGGTGGTGATCCGCAGCTGCACCGCGTCGCTCACGTTCGGCGCATACGCACCCACGCCGAAATCGCTGCGCTTGATGCTGGCGGTGGCGGAGAACCCGATCGCCTGCTGCTTCGCCATCGGGTGCATGCCTGCACCGTTCAAGGTGACATGCAAGGTCACCGGCTTGCTGTTGTCCTTGATGGTCAGGTTGCCCACCACCGTGAACTTGTTGGTGCCCGCCGGCTTCACCGAAGTGCTCTTGAAACTGGCGGTGGGGAACTTGGCCACATCGAAGAAATCCGCATCCTTCAGGTGCTTGTCCAGATTCGGCACGAAGCTGTCCAGGCTGGCGATCGGGAAGCTCACGACAACGCTGGACTTGCCGATGTTGGCGGCATCGAACACCAGCGTGCCTTCACTGATGCGGAACTCGGCGCTGGGCTGGGAAAAACCGAAGTGCGTCCACTGCGCCAGCACGTTGGTGTGCGACGGGTCGAGCTGATAGGTACCGGACACCGGCTTCAGGGCGGTGGCAGCGGCCGCCGTGGTGGCGACCGTGGTGGTGGCAGACGGCACCGCGACCGCGGACTGGGCACCCAGCGCAAGGCCGGCGGCAATGGCGAACGACAACAGCATGGTACGGGAGGCATTCATCGCAATTCTCCGGAAATCAAGGGATGTGGGTGGGGGAGGTTATTCGATGCGACAGGCTTCGTCGAAGCCAAGCCGCGGCGAGCGCGGGAAGATGCTGGCCGGGTCGCCCAGGCCCAGGTTGACCAGGACGCTGGAACGGATCGGGGTACCGGCAAAGAATGCCTCGTCCACCTTGACATTGTCGAAGCCGGTCATCGGCCCGCAGTCCAGCCCCAGCGAGCGTGCGGCCAGCATCAGATACGCCGTCTGCAGCGCGCTGGAACGCATCGCCACCCACGCCAGGTTGGCCTCGTCGCGGTGTTCGAACCACGGCTTGGCGTCGGTATGCGGGAACAGCACCGGCAACTTGTCGAAAAAGCGCATGTCGTAACCGACGATCGCCACCACCGGCGCGCTCATGGTCTTCTTGTGGTTGCCTTCGCTCAGGGCCGGGCCCAGCTTGGCGCGCGCCGCTTCCGACTTCACGAACACGATCCGCGCCGGCGTGGTGTTGGCCTCGGTGGGGCCGAATTTCAGCAGGTCGTAGAGCTGGTGCAAGGTGGCGTCGGAAATCTCGCCACCGAACGCGTTGTAGGTGCGGGCGGTGCGGAACAATTGGTCGAGGGCGGCATCGTTCAAGGGCTGGCTCATGGCATGCTCTGCGGTGAGAATGGACGGGATGCCGCCTAGTTTATAGTTCCATCCGCAAAACTAAATAGACAAATTGCAACGAATTGTGCTCATTATTGCAATAATACCTCGCCTGCGATGAAATCCACACTCGCCCTGCATGATGGCCGCGCCGGCAATGCACGGCAGGCGCTTGCGCTGGCGCGTGCACTGGACTCCCGTGCGGGGGAATGCGTGCTGCAACCGGGCTGGTGGGCCCGAACATTGGCACCGCGTCACTGGCCGTTGTCCATCGCGCCATTTGGCGCCCGCTTCCGTAAACTCTGCGTCATGCCGCCTGCGCTCGCCATTGGCTGCGGACGGCAGGCCGCACTGGCCACGCGCCTGCTGCGCACGCACGGCAGCCAGGCCGTGCAGATTCTCGACCCGCGCATCGCGGCCAGGCATTGGGATCTGCTGATCGTGCCCGAGCATGACCGGCTGCGTGGCGACACCGTGCTGACCCTGACCGGCAGCCTGCATCCGGTGGATGACGACTACCTGCTGCGCGCGATTTCCGCGTTTCCGTCTCTGACCATGCTGCCCACGCCGCATACCGTGCTGCTGGTCGGCGGGCCCACCCGCCATGCGCCGCTGGACGATGCCGCATTCGCCGCCGTCCTGCAGCAGCTGGCGGCACTGGCGAAGGCCGAAGGCGGCAGCTTCAGCGCGATTGCCTCACGCCGCACGCCACCGATGTGGCGCACCGCGCTGGGGGCGGTGGCTCGGGATGTGCCGGGCCTGCGCTGGCGCGATACCGGCGACGGCCCCAACCCGTATGCCGGGCTGCTGGCCACCGCCGACCGTCTGGTCTGCACACCCGACTCGGTCAACATGCTCAGCGAAGCGGCCGCGACCTATGCACCGCTGTTCATCGTGCAGCCGCAGATCGCGCAGGGCCGCATCCGGCAATTCCACCAGCAACTGCAAGACCGTGGCCGTGCGCATGCGCTGGACGCCACACCACGTTTGTTCGATGCCGTCCCCCTGCGCGAAACCGCACGGGTGGCCGCCGCGGTCCGGCAGCGGTTGGGCTTGACCGCACCGGCCTAGCCGCTGGCCGCATCGAAATCCAGACCCTGCGCCCGGATCGCGGCCCGGATCACCGCGCGCGCGGCCTCGATCGGTGGTGTGGGTGCCGCCCGGCGCGGGCGTCGATCCAGCGTGCAACGCAAGCCGACGTCCAGCAACAGCGCATGGGCAGCGCACAACTCGACGTGTTCGACATCGCTCAAGACCCCTGCCCGATGCAACACGTCCAGCAATGCCTGGGTGCTGCGGGCGGGCAGAATGCCGGGCTGTGCATGGGCATCGCGCAGCATCAGGAACTGCAACAGGAACTCAAGATCCACCAGGCCGGCTTCGCCCTGCTTGAGATCCAGTTGCGCAGCATCGCTGCGGTCCAGCTCGCTGCGCATCTTGTTCCGCATCTTGCCGACATCGTCACGCAGGCCCTGCGGATCCCGCGGTGTCGCCAGCACCTGGCGGCGTGTCTGTTCGAACGCAGCCAGCAACGCCGGGTCGCCGGCAATGCCGCGGGCGCGTACCAGCGCCTGGTGTTCCCAGGTCCATGCCCGCTGCTGTTGATACTCGGTGAAGCTGGCCAGACTGGACACCAGCAGGCCCTTGGCACCATCCGGACGCAGCCGCACATCGACATCGAACAATCGCCCGGCCCCCGTGCGCACCCCCAGCAAGGCCACGATCTTCTGGCCCAATCGCGCATACCAGCGTGGTGCATCCAGTGCACGCGCACCCTCGGACAGGGCCTCGGCAGGTGCGTCGAACAGGAACACCAGATCCAGATCGGAACCGAAGCCCAGCTCTTCGCCGCCCAGGCTGCCATAGCCCAGCACCGCAAACCGGCCCTGCGCGATCGCGCCATGGGCGGCGCGCACTTCGGCCACGGCCAGCTGCAGGATGCAGGCCACCACCGCATCGGCCAGCCAGGCCAGCCGCCGCGCGCAGTCTTCGGCCCCCATGCGGTTGTCCAGCAATGCCAGCGCAAACCGGAAACTCAAGGCTTGCCGCACTTCGTTCAAGGCATCGAGTGCCTGCTCGGTATCACTGCCGCGGATCGCCGCCTCGCACTCGGCACGCATCGCCGCCGCGTCGGGCAACTGCCCGCTCACCCGCACATCCAGCAACTCGTCCAGCAGCAGCGGATGCACCGCCAGCCGCTCACCCAGCAAGGCGCTGCGGGCCAGCACATCCACCAGCCGCTGCAGTGCGGCAGGTTGCTCGTCCAGCAAAGCCAGATAGCTGGTGCGCCGCAGGATGGCCTGCAGCAGCGGCAAGACCCGCCGCAGCACGGCATCCGGTTGCGCCGATGTCGATGCCGCCTGCAGCAAGGCCGGCAATACCCGGTTCAATCTTGCGCGCGGCGCATCCGACAAATCCCGCACGCCCGGTACCCGCGCAAAATCGCACAGACTGGCGTGCAGCTCGTCGGCCGCCACGAATCCCGCCGCCGCCAGGGTCGTTGCATCGCCGTGTTCGGGCAGGCCATGCCAGTAGCCGGCCAGATCATCGGCACCGGCCTTCGCCTGCCGCCGCGGTGCCAGCAATGCGCCGAATTCGTCCGCCACCCGTGCCCGCTGTCGTTCCAGCGCCTGCGCCAGCGATGGCCAATCGTCGTGCCCCAGGCCGCGCGCGAGGCGTGTCTTCGTCAGCAGCGCGGCCGGCACCGCATGCGTCTGCGTGTCAGCCAGCATCTGGATGCGGTTTTCCAGCGTTCGCAGGAACCGGTACGCCTGTTCCAGCTGCGCCCCGGCCCCGACGCCCACATGTCCGGCCGCCACCAGGGCATGCAACGCCGGCAACAGGCGTCGCCCGCGCAAGGCCCGTTCGCGTCCGCCGCGGATCAGCTGCAGGGCCTGCACCAGAAACTCGATTTCGCGGATGCCGCCGGGGCCGCGCTTGATGTCGTCGGCCATGTCCTTGCGCGCCACTTCGGCGGCGATCATCGCCTTCATCGCACGCAGGCCATCCAGCGCGCCGTAATCCAGATAGCGGCGATACACGAACGGGCGCAATGCGTCGAGGAAAGCCTCCCCGGCGGCGATGTCGCCGGCAACACAGCGTGCCTTCTGCCAGGCATAACGCTCCCAGTCGCGGCCTTCGCGCTGGAAATACAACTCCATCGCCGCAAAGGAAATCGCGATGCGCCCGGCATTGCCGAACGGACGCAGGCGCAGATCCACCCGATGGCAAAACCCGTCCGCCGTCACTTCATCCAGCAGCCTGGCCAATTGCTGGCCCAGCCGCGCGAAGTAGTCCTGCGCGTGCAGCACGCGCGCGCCATCGGATTCGCCCTCGCTGTCGTAGGCATACACCAGATCGACATCGGAACTGAAATTCAGTTCGCCACCACCCAGCTTGCCCAGCCCGAACACCACCAGCCGCTGCGCCCGCCCCTGTGCATTGCGCACCACGCCAAAGCGCTGCGCAAACTCCGCTTCCAGCGCGGCCAGCCCCAGCTGCAGGCAGGCATCGGCCAGCGCGGTACTGCCGGCCAGGATTTCGTCCACCGGCGCACCTTCGATCACGTCGCGCCAGATCAGCCGGGTGGATTCGGCCTGCCGGTAGCGACGCAGCAGGCGCGGCCAGTCGCCACGGTTGTCCGCCTGCAACACCGGCGGCGGCAGCGGCGTGGTGGCTGCGGATTGCAGGTGCGCCAGCAATTGCGGCTGCACGCACAGGGTGTCGATGGCAAAGTCGCTGGCCAGTGCCAGCCGCGCCAGCGTGTCCGCCTCCGCGACTTCGCAGCCGGCCGCATGCAGCCGCTGCAAGGCGCGCGTGCGCAGCGATGCCAGTTCCGTTTCGATGTCTTGGCTCATGCCGTGATTGTGGCATCGCCGGCGGGGGCCGACTTTCGCGCAAATAAAAAGCCCGCAAAGACCGAAGTCTCAGCGGGCCTGCTCCCTCCCCCACGTCGGGACGCGGGTGGATCGTGCCGGTGGCGGCGATGCATTGCACGCTGCACTGCAAAAAAATACCGGGAAGTTCAGCAAGGTCTACCGCCGAGGCAATTGCACACGACGTTGCCTCAGTACAGCCTGTGCGGCCAGCTCGCCACTGTCGCAACCGCCCTCCATGAAGCCCTGTGCCGCCAGCGAACAATGTTCGCCGGCAAAATGCAGCCCGCCCACCGACTGCCCCATCACCCCGCCAATCGTGGCCCAGTCACCGGGCCGGAAGCAGGCATAGCTGCCCAGCACCCACGGGTTGCCGGGCCAATGCATGCGTGCTTCCGCCGCATTGCCGCGCGCCGCCGCGATGCCGGGAAACACGCGCTCCAGATCGCGCACCGCCGCCTCGGCCTGTTGCCGCGCCGTGCCCTGTCCCAGTTCGAGGCCATGCCGGCCGCCGGTGAAATTGGTCAGCACCCCGGCAGCACCCGCCTGCTTGCGGCTGGTTTCCCAGCTGGTCTGGTACGGCAGCGCCGACATCGATGCGCCATTGGCCTGCTGCGTGCGCCAGCTGCGGCGTTCGAACCCGATCATCAACTTGGCATTGCTGCCATAGGCCAGGGTATCGATGGCGCGCCGCTTGGCGACCGGCAACGCGACATCCAGCTGCAGCTTGCGCAGCAGCGTGAACGGCAACGCCAGGATCACCTGCGGCGCACGCACCTGCACCGATGCCGCGCCATTGCGGAAGCTCAAGGTGTAACCCGTCGCATCGCCACGCACCGCCTCCAGCACGTGACCCGTCGCGATCGCATCGCCCAGGCGGGAGGCCAGCGCCTGCGGCAGCAAGTCATTGCCGCCGCGCACATGGAAACGCTCGTCACTCTCGCCGAAGATGCGGAACGCATCCTGCGGGGTGGTGCCGATGAACGTGAGGAAATTCATGGCGGACTGCTGGTCGATCTCCAGCCCCATCTCGGTGGTGTAGGCCACATCCAGCAAGTTGCGCAACCAGCCCGACACCCCATTGCGATCCAGCCACTGGGCAATGCTGAGCGCATCCAGCGCATGGAAGGCGGGGTTGCCATCGCCGGCATCCAGCGTGCCCGCGCCGGCGGCGGCCAGATCGCGCTGGATGGCGGTGGCCACCGGGACGAAGGCCCGCACGATCTCGGCTTCGTCGATCAGACGACCATCGAAGTACCAGCAGTCGTGGCCGGTCTCGCTGTCCAGCAGATCATCCAGCACCAGGCCCATCTCCGCGGCCAGTGCGCGAATGCGGATGTGCCCGCTGTCGATCAGCTCGCCGCCCAGCTCCACCACCTGCGCATCGGCAAAATGGCCGCGCAGGCTGAGCATGCGCCCGCCGACGCGATGCTGGGCTTCGAACACGCGTACCCGCACGCCCTGCTGGCGCAGCCGCCACGCCGCCGTGAGCCCGGCAATGCCGGCCCCCACGACCACCACATCGGCGTCATCCCGCGGCCGCGGCAACTGCGGCAGGCTGGCGCAACCGGCCAGCAATACACCGGCACCTGCGCCTTGCAGCAAGCGCCGCCGCTGGCGATCGACGCGCAATGCGTGCAGACGTGCGTGCACGTGGGCGTGCGTTTCGTCGATCGGCGACGACGCTTGTGCTGCAACCCGGGCGATGGCAGCGGCGCGCTGCAACAAGCGGAACAACGGTGTACGGCCCATGGCGGGGTCTCGATGTGGATCGCGATGCGGATAGTGCAAGCAACGCCAAATCCCGCTGCGCCGGGCCACTGGCCTCAATCCGGACGCGGTCGCCGGCGCAGATCCTTGAGGATTTCACGCGCCGCATTGCGCCCGGGCAGACCGGTCACGCCGCCCCCCGGATGGCTGCCTGCACCGCACAGATACAATTGCCTGAACGCACCGCGATACGCCCCCTGGCCCAGGATCGGGCGGGCGCTGAACATCTGGTCCAGCCCCAGTGCACCATGGAAAATATCGCCCCCGATCAGGCCGATGCGGCGCTCCAGATCCAGCGGGCTCAGCGCCTCGTAGCCCAGCACGCTGCGGCGGAAATTGGGGGCGTATTCGTTGACGGTCTCGAGCATCAGCCTGGCCACGGTGTCGCGGTGCAGATCCCAGCCGCCGTCGACCTCGGGATGCACCTGCTGGCAGAACAGGCTGGCCACATGCTGGCCGGCGGGGGCCAGGGTGTCGTCCAGGGTCGAGGAAATCACGACTTCGACGATGGGCTTGCGTGCCCAGCCGGCATTGTGCGCTTTCGATTTGGCATCGAAATAAGCCTGCTCGAAATACCGCAGTGACGGCCCGATCAGGATGCCGCTTTGATGGTGCGGCTGCAGCGCGGTGCCCGGCATCGCGGAAAAATCCGGCAATTCGGACAGCGCCACGTTCATCCGGAACGTGCCCGAGCCGCAACGATAACGCTGCATCCGCTGCGCAGTGTCGGCATCCAGTTGCGCCGGCTCCACCAGCCGGGTGTAGAGCAATTTCGGGTTGAGGTTGCTGACAATCGTGGCCGCCAGCAGCTCACGCCCATCGGCCAATGCCACCCCGACCGCCTGGCCGTCCTTCACCAGCAGACGCGCCACCTCGGCACCGGTTTCGATGGCAACGCCGCGCGCCTCGCATTCCTTGCGCATCGCCTGGGTGATCGCACCCATGCCGCCGACGGCATGCCCCCAGACGCCGGCCTTGCCGTTGACTTCGCCGAACACGTGATGCAGCAGCACGTAGGCACTGCCGGGGGTGTACGGGCTGGCAAAATTGCCGACCACCGAATCCCAGCCCAGTGCCGCTTTCAACGGCTCGCCTTCGAACCAGTCGTCCAGCAATTCGCCGGCGGATTTGGTGAACAGATCCAGCAGGTCGCGACGCCCGCGCATGTCCAGCGATTTCAATTGCTTCGCGGTCGAGGCCGAATGCAGCCAGTCGGCCAACACGAAGCGGTCACTCACGTTCGGCGGCGTGCGCTGCAGCAGTTCGCGCAGCACCACCACGATGCGATCGAGCATCGCGTAATACTCGGGCAGGCGCTGCGCATCGCGCGTGCTCCAGGCCGCCACCTCCGTCCGGGTGTGCCCGCCGCCAAGCCGGAAGCTGCGGCCACCGGGCAACGGCAGGAAGTTGGCATAGGGCCGCTCGACCACGCGCAGCCCGTGCTGATGCAGGCGCAGATCCTGGATCACCTTCGGGTTGAGCAGGCTGACCGTGTAACTGGCCAGCGAATTGCGAAAACCGGGATGGAATTCCTCGGTCACCGCCGCGCCGCCGACAATCCCGCGCCGCTCCAGAATGCGCACCTGCAAGCCCGCCGCCGCCAGATACGCCGCGCACACCAGGCCGTTGTGGCCGCCGCCCAGAATCAGCACATCATCGCGCCGCATCACCGCCCCCGCTTGTCCGCATGCTTGTGGCCAGCATAGCCGAGGCGCAGCACCCTCTCCCACCCTTTGGGCCCCCTCTCCCGCAAGCGGAAGAGGAGAAAGCAAGGCGTCGGCGGGCGTGCCGCTGTAGCGAACTCAAGGGGGAGGCAGCGGCAACGCCGCTGCCGGAGGACATTCGCGGAAGCGGCTCGCCTGCCGGCGGCCTACCTCGCAATCGCAATGCCGCAAATCAATGCAGCGGCACGCCCGTCTTCGCCACCGCTTCATCAAAGCTCACGCCGTCGGCCAGCTCGACCAGCTTCAGCCCTTCCGGGGTGACATCGAACACGCCCAGCTCGGTGATGATGCGGTTGACCACGCCCACGCCGGTCAGCGGCAAGGTGCACTGCGGCAGGATTTTCGAGCTGCCGGTCTTGGTGACGTGCTCCATCAGCACCACCACCTTGCGCACGCCGGCCACCAGATCCATCGCGCCGCCCATGCCCTTGACCATCTTGCCGGGCACCATCCAGTTGGCCAGGTCGCCCTTGTCGGTCACTTCCATCGCGCCGAGGATGGCCAGATCGATGTGGCCGCCGCGGATCATCGCGAACGAATCATGGCTGCCGAAGAAACTGGCGCCGGGCACGGCGGTCACGGTCTGCTTGCCGGCGTTGATCAGGTCGGCATCGAGCTCTGCCTCGGTGGGAAACGGGCCGATGCCCAGCAGGCCGTTTTCACTTTGCAGCCACACGTCCATGCCGTCCGGGATGTAGTTGGCCACCAGTGTCGGCAGGCCGATGCCGAGGTTCACGTAGGCACCGTCGGTGAGTTCCTGCGCGGCGCGCTGCGCCATCTGTTCGCGGTTCCAGGCCATGTCAGTTGTCCTCCGGCTGGCGAATGGTGCGCTGTTCGATGCGTTTTTCCGGCGTGGCATTGACCACGATGCGCTGCACGTAGATGCCGGGCAGGTGCACCTGGTCCGGCTCGATCGCGCCGATCTCCACCAGCTCCTCCACTTCCACCACGCAGGTCTTGCCGGCCATGGCGGCGGCCGGGTTGAAGTTGCGCGCGGTCTTGCGGAACACCAGGTTGCCGGCGGTGTCGGCCTTCCACGCCTTGACCAGCGACACATCGGCCTTCAGCGCGGTTTCCAGCACGTACATGCGGCCATCGAATTCACGGGTCTCCTTGCCTTCGGCCACCACCGTGCCGTAGCCGGTGGCGGTGAAGAACGCCGGGATGCCTGCACCGCCCGCACGCAGGCGCTCGGCCAAGGTGCCTTGCGGGTTGAATTCCAACTCCAACTCGCCGCCCAGATATTGGCGCTCGAATTCCTTGTTTTCGCCCACGTAGGACGAAATCATTTTCCTGATCTGCCGCGTGGTCAGCAGCTGCCCAAGCCCGAAGCCATCCACGCCGGCATTGTTGGAAATCACGGTCAGGCCCTTCACGCCCGAGTCGCGCAACGCGGCGATCAGCGCCTCGGGGATGCCGCACAGGCCGAAGCCGCCGACGGCGAGGGTCTGGCCATCCGCAACCAGCCCGTCGAGGGCGGCAGCGGCACTGGGGTAGAGCTTGCTCTTGGCGGAAGCCACGGGCGGATCTCCGGATGCGAGGTAGAGCCCACATTCTAGCCGGGCATGCGTCAATGCCCAGCGTACCTTCGGGCAGTCCTGCACCGTTTCAGCGGATACCGCGCACGTCCGCTAAAATGGGGGTCGGCCTGCTTGGCCACAATTTCGCATTTGCTCAAGGACATCCGCACGATGAAAATCCTCGTCGCCTACAAGCGCGTGGTGGACTTCAACGTCCGCATCCAGGTCAAGCCGGACGGTTCCGGCGTGGTCACCGACGGCGTCAAACTGTCGCCCAACCCGTTCGACGACATCGCGCTGGAAGAAGCACTGCGCCTGCGCGACGCCGGCATCGCCACCGAGGTGGTGGTGGCCACGATGGCCCCCGCCGATGCCCAGCCGCATTTGCGCAATGGCCTGGCAATGGGTGCCAACCGCGCCATCCACGTCGTTTGCGACACCGCCATCCAGCCGCTGACCGCCGCCCGCGCCCTGCTCAAGCTGATCGAAAAGGAACAGCCGGACCTGGTGCTGCTGGGCAAGCAGGCGATCGACGACGACGCCAACCAGACCGGCCAAATGCTCGCCACCCTGTGGGGCCGCCCGCAGGCCACCTTCGCCAGCAAGCTGAGCATCGCCGATGGCAAAGCCACGGTGGTGCGCGAAGTCGATGCCGGACTGGAAACGCTGGAAGTGGACTTGCCGGCGGTGGTCACCGCCGACCTGCGCTTGAACGA
>JAGWUF010000108.1 GCA_028868545.1 Lysobacteraceae bacterium
TCGATGCGGCTTTCGGCCATCGTGGTCAGCGCCTGGAACAGCACGTCGGTGGTCTGCTGCGCCACCAGCGGCCGGCTGGCCAGCGGGCCGACCGGCGCCTCCAGCGGCGCGCGCGCGCGGGTCAGCGCGTCCAGCAGGTCGGTGCGGGTGACCACGCCGGGTTCGGGATGGGTGGGGTCGTCCACCAGCAAGCAGTCCACCCGTTCCTCGCGCAGGCGGGCGCTGGCCTCCGCAATGCTGGTCGTGGCCGGCACCCGCACCGCCGGCGCCAGTTCCGCCGCGCCGACCGGGGCGGCCATCAGTTCGGCCAGCTCCGAATCGCGGCCGCGCCGCGCCAGCTGGCCCTTCACCGCCAGCCCTTCCTGGAACCAGGCGGCGAACGCGGGATAGTCGGCCAGCAGTTGGCGGAACGTGGCGGCGGGAATCAGGAAGCTGACCACGTCGGTGTCGGCGCGGTAACTGTGGCGCGCGCGCCCGGCCATCACCGCCCATGCGCCGAACGAATCTCCACTGCCGTAGCCGGCGAAGCGCTGCTCGTGGCCGGCGTCATCGAGATCGAAGGCCTGCACCCGGCCCTTGAGGATCACCACCACCCGTTCGGACGGCGCGCCGCCGCTGATGATGATCTCGCCGCGCGGATGGAAGCCCATGTCCACCCTGGCGGCCAGGCGCTGGCGGCCGGCTTCGTCCAGCAGGTCGAACGGCGGCTGGCTCAGATCCAGTCCGGGGATGACATCCATGCGCCTGCTGCCTCCACCGTTTGCACGCCGGCTTCAGTGTGGCAGTGCCGCATGCGGGCGACAACGCGACTTTGGTGGCGGCCGCACTGACTTCCAGCACTTGGACAGTGCCCGCCGTTGCGCGCAGGATAAGCGCCCTTCCAACCCTCACCCGGCCCCTGCCATGAACCTTCGGACTTTCCCCAAAACACCGTTGGCGCTTGCCCTGCTGTGCGCCGTTGCTGGCAGCAGCTTGATCGCGTGCAGCCCCAAGACCGATACCGCTGCCACCACCGCCACGCCCGCCGCGCCGGTGGCCGCCCCCAGCGTGGGCATTGATCTGGCCGGCATCGACAAGGCCGTGCAGCCGGGCGATGACTTCTACGCCTATGCCAATGGCGTGTGGCAGCAGAAGACGCAAATCCCCGCCGACCGTGCCAGCACCGGGGTGTTCTACACCGTGTTCGAAAAGGCGGAAAAGCGCCTCTCCGATCTGGTGCTGGGCCTGCAGAAACAGAACCCCGCCGCCGGCAGCGATGCCCGCAGGATTGCCGATTACTACGCCGCCTGGATGGATGAGGCCGGCATCGAAACGCGCGGGCTGGCCCCCTTGCAAGCCAAGCTGGCCGAGGTGGATGCCATCGCCGATGGCGCGGCGCTGTCGCGCTATCTGGGCGGCACCCTGCGCGCCGACGTGGATCCGGTGAATGCCACCAATTACTACACCGAACATCTGCTGGGCCTGTTCGTGGCGGCCGGCCTGCAAAGCCCTGACAAGAACACCGGCTACCTGCTGCAGGGCGGTCTGGGCATGCCCGACCGCGAGTACTACCTGTCCGCCGACAAGGACATGGCGAAAAACCGCGACGCCTACAAAACCTACATCGCCGCGTTGCTGAAGCAGGCCGGCCAGACCGATCCCGGCAAACAGGCGCAGGCGATCTTCGATCTGGAAATGAAGATCGCCAAGGCGCAGGCCAGCGTGGTGGACACCCAGGACATCCACAAGGCCAACAACCCGTGGCCGCTGGCCGACTTCGGCAAGCAGGCGCCGGGCATCGACTGGGCCGCCTTCTTCGATGCGGCGGGGCTGGCCAAACAGCAAACGCTGGTGGCGTGGCAGCCGGTGGCCATCAAACAATTGTCGGCGCTGGTGGGAAGTGTGCCGCTGCCGGTATGGAAAGACTACCTGCGCTTCCACCTGCTGAACCAAAGTGCCAGCCTGCTGCCCAAGGCCTATGCCGATCTGCGCTTCGGTTTCTACGGCACCCAGCTGTCGGGTGCCACCCAGCAGCGGGATCGCTGGAAGCGCGCACTGGCCGCCACCGATGGCGCGCTGGGCGATGCCATTGGCCAGCTGTACGTGAAGCAGTACTTCCCGGCCAGCTCCAAGGTGCAGGTGGAAGACATGGTGCACAACATCCTGGCCGCGTTCCGCGATGGCGTGGACAAGCTCAGCTGGATGACGCCGGAGACCAAGAAGCTGGCCAAGCAGAAGGCGGAAACCATGCTGGTGGGCGTGGGCTATCCGGACAGCTGGCGGGATTATTCCAGGCTGGACATCAAGCCCGACGACGCCCTGGGCAACGCGCAGCGCGCCGGCCTTGCCGAATATCAGCATCAACTAGCCAAACTGGGCCAGACGCCGGACCGCAAGGAATGGTGGATGACCCCGCAGACCGTGAACGCGGTGAACCTGCCGCTGCAGAATGCGATGAACTTCCCCGCCGCCATTCTGGAAGCGCCGTTCTTCGATCCCAAGGCCGATGCGGCCGCCAATTACGGCGCGATCGGTGCGGTGATCGGCCACGAAATCAGCCACGGCTTCGACAACCTGGGTGCGGAGTTCGATGCCGAAGGCCGCCTGCACAATTGGTGGACGCCGGAAGATGCGGCCCACTTCAAGGCCGCCGCCGACAAGCTGGCCGCGCAGTACGACGGCTACGAAGCGCTGCCGGGGCTGCACATCAACGGCAAGCAGACGCTGGGCGAAAACATCGCCGACGTGTCCGGCCTGCAAGCGGCCTATGTGGCGTATCACAAGTCACTGGGCGGCAAGGACGCGCCGGTGATCGACGGCCTGACCGGCG
>JAGWUF010000061.1 GCA_028868545.1 Lysobacteraceae bacterium
ACCCGCAGCGCGCTGGAAAACGTGGCCGGCGGGCGCGATTTCGTGGAGATCAACGGCAGCCGCAAGCACATCATCGGCTACCTGCAGGAATTCCTGTTTTCGCCGGAGCGCGCGCGCGCGCCGATCACCCGCCTGTCCGGCGGCGAGCGCAACCGCCTGCTGCTGGCGCGGCTGTTCGCGCAGCCGTCCAACCTGCTGGTGATGGACGAACCCACCAACGACCTCGACGTGGAAACCCTCGAACTGCTGGAAGAGCTGCTGCTGGACTATCAGGGCACCCTGCTGCTGGTCAGCCACGATCGCGATTTCCTCGACAACGTGGTGACCAGCACGCTGGCGCTGGAAGGCGATGGCCGGCTGGGCGACTACGTGGGCGGCTACAGCGACTGGCTGCGGCAACGACCCGCGGTGCAGACGCAGGCATCGGTCGCTGCGTCGCCTGCGGTGCCGGCGTCGCCCGCCGCGTCAGCACCGGCTCCAGCGAAGAAAAAACTCAGCTACAAGGACCAGCGCGAACTGGAACAGCTGCCGGCCAAAATCGAACAGTTGGAAGCCGACATCGCCGCGCGCAGCGCCGCCATGCAGGATGCCGCCTTCTACAAGCAGGACGCCGCCGCCCAGCAGCGCGCGAATGCGGAACTGGCGGCAGTGCAGGCCGAGCTGGACGCCGCCTACGCACGCTGGGAAGCGCTGGACGGCTGAGCCGCCGTCACGCTCAACCAATCACGAACTTCGCCGCATCCCCTCCGCGCACCGCGCTGGTGATCAAGCGCTTGTCGAAGGTGGCCAGCCGGCCGCCGTGTCGCACCGCAAGCGCCAGCAGATAGGTATCCGTCACTTGCTCGGAGGCCAGCAAACGGTCGCGGTCGATCAATGCTGAATCCAGCAGGCTGAAATCGCCTGGCCAATACACGTGCCCGGGCAGCCGGCACAGCGCCGCCAGCAGTTCTGCGGCAGCGGCGGTGGACGCCAGCGCATTGCCGTAGCGCGGGTGCGACATGATCCGCAGTGCGCCGTTCTGGGTGATGGCGCAGCTGGCCCAGCCGGCACTGGCGGTGGCAAACCACGCATGTGCCGGTGCGTGGTGCGGATGCACCGGATCCAGCAGCGCCAGCAGCACATTGACGTCCAGCAGCCAGATGGGGGCTGCCGTGGGCCACGGCGGCGCGGCATCTTCCACCCGCCCCTTCCGCTTTGCGGCACTCACGGGGATTCGTCGCGCAATTGGTTGATCTCGGCCAGAGACGTGGGCCGCGCATCGGCGCGCACCGGCATCAACCGGATGCCGTTACGCTGCTGCGGTGCGGCGGCGGGTGCCAGCCCTTTGCGCACCAGTGCCGAAATGACCTCGCCCAACGTGCGCCCCTGTTGCGCCGCCAGCGCGCGCGCAGCGGCAACGATGTCGTCATCCAGCTGCAAGGTGGTACGCATAGCAAGGCTCCGATCAAATGCGCATCAAGCATCACGCATCACGCACCCGATGTCAATGCGATCGCCGTGACGGGTTCGCCGATCAGCTGCGCGATCTGCGCGCCCAGCACCAGATCCTCCACCTGGCCGAAGTGGTGCTGGCGCAGGCGGCCGGTGCGGTCGATCAGCAGCAGCGTGGGGGTGCCGCGCATGCCGTAGGCGGCCATGGTGCGCGGGATCGGGCCGGTCTCGGACGCCGCGTCCACGCCCACCGGGAAACCGATCCGGTATTCATGCAGGAACGCCTCCAGCGCCACCGGCGTCATCGCCGCGTGGTGTTCGAACACGGTGTGCAGGCCGATCACCTCCACGTCCTCGCGCGCGAACGCCTGCCGCACCCGCTGCGCCTGCGGCAAGCCGTGCGAGACGCAGCCGGGGCACAGCATCTGGAACGCCTCGATCACCACCACCCGGCCGCGCAACGCGGCCAGCGACAGCGGCGTTGGCGTGTTGAACCAGCGCGAGACCTGCAGTTCGGGGGCGGCTTGCGTGCTCATCGGCATACGTCTCTCCGTCATGGAAAGCCCGCGCCGTTGCCGCGGCGCGGGCCGGTTGCTCAACGATCGGGTTTGCCCGGCAGGCTGAGATTGCCGGAGGCCACCTTGAATACATCCACCACGCACAGCAGCGGCGCATGCACGCTGGCATTGACCCGCAGGCCGGCAGTCACGCCATCGAAACCACCTGCCGTGACCACGCCGATGTCATCGAACGGCACCTGCACCTCCACCGATCCAGCATCCAGGGTCGGGCTCCAGCCAGGGCTGTCGAGCAGCAGCGGCAATCCCGGCCAGGTTCTGGGCAGGCGCGGCTTCGTTCCTTCCGGAATGTCGACCACCGCCAACGCGTCCTTGCCACAGGCCGGATTCGGCTGCAGCACGACCCAGTGGCTGTGCCAGACGTCGCCGTCGTTGTCACGGCGCCCGTCGCCGTTTTCATCGAACAAGGGCGTGTCGTCGAAGTCCGGATGCGCGGTCACCGCCAGCGCCAGGATGCCGGCCTTGTGCTCGAAGCCAACTTCCCACGGGTCGATGCTGGTGGGCCAGACATAGGAAAACACCTGGCTTCCGGCCAGCTTGCCGGAAGCAGCCGGCCGGGTCTGGCCGGCCTTGCCGGACACCGCCATGTGGAAGGTGGCGACATTCCCGTGGGTGGTGATGCGGGTGTGGACGATGTCGAAGTCGGTCATGACTGCGGGTTTTGCCGGCGTGGTGATGCCGCCCTCATGCGCCAGAACGGCAGGCGCCGCAACCAGCAGCAGCGCCGCGACGATGGGATGCAGATTCATCGTGGTCTCCTCAGCGCAGGTCGGCCAGCGACGCGCCGAAGTTGACGTGCATCGGCACCCCGCCGATGACCAGCGCCGGCACCGAGCGGATGCCGGCGGCCTCCGCTTCGTCCAGGCGTGCGCGCTGCTCGCCGAGATGCACGATCTCGACCTCGTAGCGCTGCGGATCCAGCGCGTGGGCCAGGCCCTGTTCGGCTTCGACGCAAACCGGACAACCGGCGTGATAGAAAACGGCTTTCTGGCGCATAATTCCTGCTCCTCTTGCTTGCTCTGATGGGTGGGTGGGGGAACCGGCGGCATCCGACTGCAATCGGGTGCCGCCTTCTTCATTCCGCGGGATGCGGAATCCGGTGCCGGAACCGTTCCCGGTTCGCGGCGAAATTCTCATCGTCGGCCGGCGCATGCTCGGCGCAGTCGCTGCGCAGCTCCAGGTCGCCGAACGGCTGGCCGGTGAAGCCGCACAGATGCGGCCGCCCGGCGTCACTACTTGCGAAGGGTTGGAAGAACCGGCAGCCGATGCAGGTGCGCAGGCCGGTCGCCAAGCCCTGCCGCTGCGCTTCCGCGACCAGCAGCTGGGTGCTGCGCAGCAGCGCGGCGAGGTCGGCTTCGTCCAGCGCCTGCAGCAGCCCCGCCATGCCCTGATCCGGCTGCAGCTTCAACGCGGCCTGCGCACGGCCCTTGCGGCTGAGCTGGAGCAGCAGCGCGCGTCCATCCTCCGGGTCCGGCCGGCGCTGCACCCAACCATGCGCTTCCATCGTCTTCAGCGTATCGCTGAGGCTGGCCGCGGTGACCCCGAGCCGCTCGGCCAGGCGCGCGGCGCGCAGGCCCGCTCCGGCACCGGCCAGCAGCTTCAGCACGCTGGCCTGCACCGGCGGCATCGGCCGCCCGGCCTCGCCGCGCCAGGCCTGCGCCTGCATCAGCCGGGCCAGCTGCTCCAGCCCCGCGGCAACCTGCTTTCGTTGATGTTCGGAATCTTGCATGTCGAGTACGTTAGGATTCCTAATTATAAATGTCAAGCCTGTTGTCCGAACCAACCGTGCGCCTGCGACACGCTACAATGCGCGTCCGCCGAGGGGCGCTGCGATGGAGGCCGGGTTCAACCCCGCCACCACCAGGCTCGGCGATGACCAACAACGGCGCCCGTGACCGCATCCACCGCACTCACGGAGTTTCACCATGAACGCTGTTGCCAGAACCTTCTCGACCGAAGGCGACTACAAGGTTGCCGACATCTCGCTGGCCGACTGGGGCCGCAAGGAACTCGACATCGCCGAGCACGAGATGCCGGGCCTGATGGCGATCCGCCGCAAGCACGCCGCCACCACTCCGCTCAAGGGCGTGCGGGTGACCGGCTCGCTGCACATGACCATCCAGACTGCCGTCCTGATTGAGACGTTGAAGGACATCGGTGCCGACGTGCGCTGGGCCTCCTGCAACATCTTCTCGACGCAGGACCACGCCGCCGCCGCGATCGCCGCCACCGGCACGCCGGTGTTCGCGTGGAAGGGCGAGACGCTGGAGGAATACTGGGACTGCACGCTGGATGCGCTCACCTTCACCCTGCCCGACGGCACCCTGACCGGCCCGGAACTAGTGGTGGACGACGGCGGCGATGTCACCCTGCTGATCCACAAGGGCCATGAACTGGAACAGGGCGACGACAGCTGGGTGAACTCGCCCTCCGGCAGCCACGAGGAACAGGTGATCAAGAACCTGCTCAAGCGCGTGGCGGTCGAGCGCCCCGGCTACTGGACGCGCGTGGTGAAAGACTGGAAGGGCGTGTCCGAGGAAACCACCACCGGCGTGCACCGCCTCTACCAGCTGGCCGAAGCCGGCAAGCTGCTGGTGCCGGCGATCAACGTCAACGACTCGGTGACGAAATCGAAGTTCGACAACCTGTACGGCTGCCGCGAGTCGCTGGCCGACGGCCTGAAGCGCGCGATGGACGTGATGCTGGCCGGCAAGGTCGCGGTGGTCTGCGGCTACGGCGACGTGGGCAAGGGCTCGGCCGCCTCGCTGCGTGCCTACGGCGCCCGCGTGATCGTCACCGAGATCGACCCGATCTGCGCGCTGCAGGCGGCGATGGAAGGTTATGAAGTGACCACGGTGGAAGACACCCTCGGCCGCGCCGACATCTACGTCACCACCACCGGCAACAAGGACATCATCACCGCCGCGCACATGCAGGCGATGAAGGACCAGGCCATCGTCTGCAACATCGGCCACTTCGACAACGAGATCCAGGTCGATGCGATGAAGGCGCTGCCCGGCCTTGTCCACACCAACATCAAGCCGCAGGTGGACAAGTACACCTTCGCCAATGGCCGCAGCATCTTCCTGCTGGCCGAAGGCCGGCTGGTGAACCTGGGCTGCGCCACCGGCCACCCCAGTTTCGTGATGTCGAACTCGTTCTCCAACCAGACCCTGGCGCAGATCGACCTGTGGGCCAACAAGGACGCCTACGCGACCAAGGTCTACATCCTGCCGAAGAAGCTGGACGAGGAGGTGGCGCGCCTGCACCTGGAGAAGATCGGGGTGAAGCTGACCAAGCTGACAAGCGAACAGGCCGACTACCTCGGCGTGGCGGTGGACGGTCCGTACAAGCCGGAGCACTACCGCTACTGATGCCACCCGGTGATGGCGGGACGATGGGCGCCGCAAGGCGCCCGTTTCCGTTGCGGGACTAGCCCAGCCGCGCCACCTGCTCGGCGTACGCCTTGCGGGTCTGCACGAACAGGTCGAACGGGAACCGCGTCGACACCCCTTCCAGCGCCGTGGCCAGCATCTCCAGATGGCCCTCGAAACCGGCACAGGCCTTGGCCACGTCCTCGCCCGCCGGGATGCCCACGAACAGCTCCAGCCGGGTGCCGCCGCCGCGCGGATGCAGCTCCCAGCGCAGCGGCCGCTGCGGCTGCTCGCCGCTGCTCCACGAATACTCCAGCACCCGCCCCGGCTCGAACGCGGTCAGCGTGCTGTCGATGACGGTGCCGCTGTCGGCGAAGTCGATCCGCACCGCGCCGCCCGGCTGCTGCTGGATGCTGCCCGGCGCCAGCCACTGCGCCATCGACGCCGAGTCGGTGAGCATCGCCCAGACCGCGTCCGCCTCGTGTTCGATGTCGCGCGAGAGATGGCCCTGGAAGCCGGTGCCGGTGCGCTGGATGCGCCCGACCGGAAACAGCATGGTGCTCATTGACGGAGTTCCTGAAAGAAGGCCCGACAGTTGTAGTCCCAACGCGACCGGAGCGCATTGACGCACGTCACCCGGCCCCGGATGGCGCCCACGGCCGCCAATATATCGCTTCATCCGGAAAAAGCGATATATAATCCCGCCACCCACGGACGACGCCGCCGCAATGCTGCCGATCAGCTTCGAGTTCTACCCGCCCAAGACCGACGAACAGCACGCCCAGTTCGACCGCACCGTGCGCAAGCTCAAGGCGCACGCGCCGCAGTTCATGTCGGTCACCTTCGGCGCCGGCGGCTCCACCCTCAGCCACACCCCGGAAACCGTGCAGCGCCTGCGCGGCGAACACGGCGTGGATGGCGTGCCGCACCTGACCTGCGTCGGCGGCAGCCGCGAGGAGATCCGCACCCTGCTCAAGCTCTACCGCGCGCTGGGCTGCACCCGCATCGTCGCGCTGCGCGGCGACCTGCCCTCCGGCATGGCCCGCAGCGGCGACCTGCGCTATGCCAGCGAGCTGGTGCGGCTGATCCGCGACGAACACGGCGAGCATTTCCACGTCGAGGTGGCGGCCTATCCGGAAACCCACCCGCAGTCGGAAGACGCGCGGATCGGGCTTGCCCATTTCAAGGCCAAGATCGATGCCGGCGCCAGCGGCGCGATCACCCAGTATTTCTACAATGCCGACGCCTATTTCCGCTTCGTCGACGACGCGCGCGCGCAGGGCATCGACCTGCCGATCGTGCCGGGGATCATGCCGATCGCCAACTTCAGCCAGCTGCGCCGGTTCTCCGAAGCCTGCGGCGCGCAGATCCCGCGCTGGATCGACCAGCGCATGCGCGCCTTCGGCGACGATGCCGAAGCGGTGCGCGAGTTCGCCACGGACGTGGTGGCGGGCCTGTGCCGCCGGCTGGTCGAAGGCGGCGCACCCGCCCTGCATTTCTACACGCTCAACCTGGCCAAGCCGGTGCAAGCCATCCTGCAACGACTGGCCTGATCCGCAGCCCCGGGCTTCCCCGCCCGGTGCGCGCCGCGTACCCTGCGACGATGCTGCTTCGCCTTGCCATCGCGTGCCTGCCCTGCCTGCTGCTTTGGTCTGCCGGTGCGCAAGCACAGGTCAAGCGCTGCACCTTGCCCGATGGCAGCGCGATCTATACCGACCGCCAATGCGCCGACATCGGCGCACGCGAGCGCCTGCCCCCGCCGGCACCAGCGGGCGCAACCGGCGCGGTGATCACCCGACGCAGCGTCTGTGCCCGCAGCCCGCAGGACCTGGCCGACGCACTGGCGCAGGCCCTGCAGTCCGGTGATGCCAACCGCATTGCCGCGCTGTACGACTGGACCGGCATGGGCAGCAGCACCGCCAATGCGGTGCTGGATCGCCTGCAGACCCTCGCCGAACGCAATCTGCTGGATGTGCAGCTGCAGTATTCCGGGGCAGACACCGCCGAGGACACCGCGCCACAGCGGTTCGACGAGCGCAGCGGCCAGCTGCTTGTTGCGCGCACGCCGCCCAGCCGCCCCCGGCTGCTGGGCTTGCAGATCATCCAAATGCAGAAAAACGGCTACACCGCGGTCAACACCCGCGTTGGCCTGCACCGCCGCATGGACTGCTGGTGGTTGAGTCTGTAGGGAGGGATCCGGGCGACGCCGTCGCTGCTGCGATCAACGCAGCCTGACCAGCCAGCCGTGGCGATCCGGCAAGCGACCGTACTGGATGTCGGTCAGTTCCTTGCGGATCGACATGGTGACTTCACCGGCCGGTGCATGGATGTCGCCGACGGCAAAGTCCTTGCCTTTGAGCTCGCCGATCGGGGTGACCACCGCCGCGGTGCCGCAGGCGAACACTTCGGTGATCTCGCCCGAGGCCACACCCTGTTTCCATTCGTCGATGGCCACCTGGCGCTCTTCCACCGCCAGGCCACGGTCGCGTGCCAGTTGCAGGATGCTGGAGCGGGTGATGCCTTCCAGGATGCTGCCGGACAATGCCGGGGTGACGATGCGGCCGTCCTTGAACACCAGGAACACGTTCATGCCGCCGAGTTCCTCCAGGTATTTGCCTTCCACCGGATCGAGAAACAGCACCTGCGAGCAGCCATGCGCCTGGGCTTCCTGCTGTGGCAACAGCGACGCCGCATAGTTGCCGCCGCACTTGGCCGCGCCGGTGCCGCCCTTGGCCGCGCGTGCATAGTCTTCCGACAGCCAGATCGACACGGGGGCCACGCCCTTGGCGAAGTACGCGCCGGCCGGGCTGGCGATGACGTAGTAACCGGCGGCCTGTGCGGCACGCACGCCGAGGAACGCCTCGGTGGCGATCATGAAGGGGCGGAAATACAGGCTGCTCTCCGGTGCCGACGGCACCCAGGCGTGGTCGATGGCCACCAGCTGGCGCAGCGATTCCACGAACTCGGCCACCGGCAGCTGCGGCAATGCAAGCCGCGCAGCGGAACGCTGCAGGCGCGCGCCATTGGCTTCGGGGCGGAAAGTCCAGATCGAACCGTCGGCATGCCGGTAGGCCTTGATGCCTTCGAAAATCTCCTGCCCGTAATGCAGCACCGAGGCCGAAGGATCCAGCGACAACGGGCCGTAGGCACAGACCGTGGCGTCGTGCCAGCCCTGCGTCTTGTCCCACTGGATGGCCACCATGTGGTCGCTGAAATACTTGCCGAAACCCAGCTCGCCGGCAAGGATCGCGGCGCGCTGTTCGGCGCTGCGGGCATGGCTGGAAGGGACAACGCGGTAGGTCAACGCGGCAGCATTCATCTGGAAACCCTTGGGGAGGGAGGGGAGCGGGAACTTCCCATTATGCCGCCCTGCAGGAATGCGGGCCAGCACGTGCAAGGCCGCTGCCACGCCTGCCTGCCACTCAGCCAAACGTCAGTGTTGCCACCACGCCGCGTTCGTCCCCGGGCCGCACCTGCACATCCCAGCCGTACAGCGCGCACAGCCGGCGCACGATCGACAGCCCGATCCCGCCGCCTTGCGAATGCCCGGCGTGGGTGCCGCGATAACCGCGGGTGAAGAGTTTCGCTGCATCCTGTTCGCTCAACCCCGGGCCCGAATCGATCACATCCACCGCATCGCGATGCACCCGCACCACCACCTCGCCGCTGGGCGTGTACTTCACCGCATTGCCGATCAGGTTGCCCAGCGCCACCGCCAGCGCCGAATCGGGCACATCCAGCTGCACGTCGGTGGCCCCTTCCAGCCGCAGCTCGACGGGTTTGCCCGCCAGCTGCGCACGATGGCTGTCCAATTGCTGCTGCGCCACTTTCGCCACGTTGCACTGGCCCACCGCCCGCTCGTTGCGCGAGAGCAGCAGCAGCGCGGTGATGAGATCGGTACTTTGCTGTTCGGCACGCTGGATGCGCTCCAGCCGGGTGCGGGTGCGCTCATCCAGGTCCGGCTTGGACAGCAGCAATTCCGCTGCGCCGCGGATCACCGCCAGTGGCGTGCGCAGTTCGTGGCTGACGTCGGCGTTGAATTCGCGGTCACGCTGCACCACCTCGGTCAGCCGCGCCGCATAGTCGTCCAGAGCCTTGGCCAGCTCCCCCACTTCGTCCTCGGCAAAATGCGGGGCCAGTGCTTCCGGATCGGAACTGGTGCCCGAACCTCGCAGGCGCTGGGCCAGATCGGAAACCGGTGCCATCACCCGGGATGCAGACCACCATCCCAGCAGCAGGGCCAGCATGGTGAACACGACCACGGTACCCACCAGCAGGCGATTCTGCTGCTCCTGCCCATGCAGGGTCTGGGTGAGGTCATACGCCAGGTAGAACACGTGGGTCGGTGAGTGGCGCACCGCCAGCTTGTAGGCGAACCGCTCGCCATCCTCGCTGCCGTGAAGCTCGTGGATGCCGTCCTGCAAGGCCCGCCAGTCCTCGGGTGCGTTGCCGAGACGGTCGATGGAATATACCCGCCCCTGCACGCCCTCGAAGGCGAACGTGGCGGTATCGGGATTGCGCTGGAAGGCACTGGCATAGCCGTCGATATTGCGATTCAACGCATCGGACAGCAGCTGGTTCTCGACCCGCGTGCGAAGCATGGTGGTCGCATAGGCGAACAACGCGGTGAGGCAGAACCCCAGCAACGTGAACGTCACGATGATGCGGGTTCGCAGCCGCCGCCGGCCGGGGGTTGCAGGCCGCTGCACAGGTGGCTCAGCCATCGACATCCGGTGCGGCAATGCGATAGCCGATGCCATGCCGGGTCTGGATCATGGGCTTGGCGAAGGGCTTGTCCACCAGGGCACGCAGACCGTGGATATGCACGCGCAGGGAATCGGAATCGGGCAACTCCTCACCCCACACCCGTGCTTCCAGATCCTGCCGGGTGACCACCGCCGGTGCGGCTTCCATCAGGGCCTGCAGGATCTTCAACGCGGTCGGGTTGAGCTGGATCGCCTTGCCCTCACGCTGGACCTCCAGCGTTTCCAGGTTGAATTCCAGCTCGCCCACGCTCAGCACGCGCGCCGGCAGGCCGCGCCCGCGCCGCGCCAACGCGTTCAAGCGCACGTTCACTTCCTGCAGCGCGAATGGCTTGATCAGATAATCATCGGCACCGGAATCGAAGCCGGCCAGCTTGTTGTCCAGCGAATCGCGTGCGGTCAGCATCAAAACCGGGGTCTGCTTGCGCGCTTCCGAACGCAATTTGCGACAGACCTCCAGCCCGTCCATGCCCGGCAAGTTGAGATCCAGCACGATGGCATCGAAGTCGTGCACCACGGCCAGATGCAGGCCGGTGATGCCGTCGGCGGCGAAATCCACGGTATGCCCGCAGTCCTCCAGATAGTCGCCCAGATTGGCCGCGATATCGGAATTGTCTTCGATGACCAGAATGCGCATGGCATGACTTCCAGAAGGTGTCCCGCAAGATCAGACCGGCGCGGGGTGAGGCGGTTCCCCGATTCTTGCACAGCTGGCGCGGCGGCGCGCTGCAGACAAACAAAGGCCCGGACGCGGAAGCGTCCGGGCCGAAGAGCCACTTGCCCTGCATGGCCAGCCGGGGGGAAGAGCAGCAGGCCACGGCGCCACCTTGCACCCGATGCGATTAAGAATCCGTCAATTTCATGTTGGATGATTGTTGCTGCTGCGCCGCCCTGGCGACCTGCTCGATGACCGCACCGGCAACATCGACCCCGGTGGCATCCTCGATTCCCTCCAGGCCCGGCGAGGAATTGACTTCCAGTACCAGCGGCCCGCGCTGGCTGCGAATCAAATCCACCCCGGCCACCCCCAGGCCGAGAATCTGCGCGGCATGCACCGCGGTGGCCGCTTCGGCCTTGGTGGCGCGCACCGGTTTGGCGCTGCCGCCGCGGTGCAGGTTGGAGCGGAAATCGCCCTGCGGTGCCTGCCGACGCATTGCCGCCACCACCCGATCCCCCACCACGAAGCAGCGCAGGTCCGCGCCTTTGGCTTCGGCAATGAATTCCTGCACCAGGAAATTGGCGTACAGGCCGCGCAGGGTTTCAATCGTGGCGCGCGAAGCCGAGGGTTTTTCGGTCAGCATCACCCCCGCGCCCTGGGTACCCTCGTTGAGCTTGATCACATGCGGCGGCGGCCCCAGCAGCGCCAGCAGATCACCGGTGTCGTCCGGGTTGTCGCCAAACACCGTCACCGGCAAGCCGATGCCGCGCGCCGCCAGCACCTGGTGGCAACGCAATTTGTCGCGCGCCCGCGCGATCGCCGAGGCACTGTTCGGCGAATGGCTGCCCATCAGTTCGAACTGGCGCAGCACCGCGCAGCCGTAGCGCGTGATCGACGCCCCGATTCGCGGCACCACCGCGTCGTAGCCTGCCACCGGCTTGCCCTTGTAGCGCATGTCGAAGCCGTCGCTGCTGATGCGCATGTAGCAACGCAGAGGATCCAGCACCCGCACGCTGTGCCCGCGCTCGCGCGCCGCCTCCACCAGCCGCCGGGTGGAATACAACTTGCCGTTGCGGGAGAGGATGGCGAATTTCATGGCACGCTCCATGCCGCTAGTGGATGGCAACGCAAGGCCGGGCAGCAAAAAGGCGGCACCCGATTGGATGCCGCCCGCACACTGTATGCAAATCTGGAGCGGGTGATGGGAACAGCACCCGGTCGCTAACTCGTTTATTACGAACGTCTTTTCCGATCCAAGCGTCACGGAATGGACTCGATTGTGGACTCAAGTCTTCGGCCTGGTCAACGCAGGCCGTTGCGGGTGATCCAAAGCGAGCCAAGCACATCCATCAACAGCCAGAGCATCGGATTTCATTCGGAAGTCTATCTGTCTACTGGCACACCACGCCACAGGTTGCAACGGACAGGCGAGCTGCCGTCCTCAAAGGACCGGCTCTTCATCGACCGGTGCGGCCTCGTCTTTCACCCGCTCGATGAACCGCTTCATGGGCTCGGAGGGTTCGCCATGGCGGCGCAGCAGGTAGGTAGAGAGCATCGGTGGGGTGCCGGCCAGGGGACGAATGGAGATGTCCGGGCGCTGTAGCGTCTGCACCTGCGAGGCAATGGCGAAGCCGATGCCGTAGCCGGCGCCGACCAGGGTCAACATCACGCCCAGGCTGGTCACTTCATCGACCAGCTTGAGCGGCGTGCCTGCGTCCTGCAGCATCGCTTGAATCTGATGGCGGCAGCCCGATCCCGATTCGGGATGGCACAGAACCAGCGGGAACTTCAGGGCTTCGGCCAGCGGCACCTGCACGTGTGCCAGCAAGGGGTGGCGTGCGGGCAGGATTACCGACAGCGGATCGGTCCACACCGGCTCGGCGACGAGGCCGTCATGCACCGCGTTTGACAAGGCAAAGCCGATGTCCAGCAGATCGTCGTGCAGCATCTTGAGCTGCTGCGCGAACGGCAGCTCGAAGACGCGAATCTCCAGCTCGGGCTCATCCTCGCGGCTGTGTGCCAGCAAGCTGGCGATGCGGGGCTGCGCCAGGCTGTCGCAGAGCGCGATGCGCAGATGGCCCTGGTAGCCCTGGGCCGCCGCCTTGGCGCTCTTGACTGCCTGCTCGACGGTGGCCTGCACGCGCCGGCATTCGCCGAGGAACACCTGGCCGGCCCAGGTCAGCCGCGTCAGGCGTGTGCTGCGGTCGAACAACTGCACGCCAAGCTGGCTTTCCAGGTCGCGCATCGCACGCGACACAGGCGATTGCTCGATGCCCAGACGCTCGGCTGCACGGGCCAGATGCAGTTCTTCCGCAACTGCGACGAAGTAACGCAGCAATCTGAAATCCAAGGCCACCTCCTGTTTGTCTTCTTCTGGTTCGGCCTCTCGGGCGCCAGCATCTCCATCAGCATCCCGTCAGCACCTCCTTCGATGGCATCGCGTCGAAGCACTCATGCCTGTCTGGAACAGTCCCGTCGCCGACACGCGCGGAGCAGGCCGGCGCACACAGCCCGGACATTCAATGATGATGGTCAGTGCCTGCTGCTGCCATGCCAGGGCGGGCAGCGGTGCGCCGGGCACCGCGCGCAGGCGCGCACGTGGACCTGGTGTCCGCGATCAGTGCAACCGACGACGACACGCTGGCGTCAGGGCGGGCGTGCCGACGCAGTTTCATGGGGGTGTCTTTCGGCTCGCCCCGGTCGCTGCCCGGGTCGGTCACGAAGCTCAGTTTCAACACCCGGACTTCTGCGCAGCTGCCAACACCTGGGCGACGCGCT
>JAGWUF010000013.1 GCA_028868545.1 Lysobacteraceae bacterium
GGCGTGGTAGATCGGGCTGGGCCGGCCAACGTAATGGGTAAGATCTTTGTAAAACGCGGCGATGAAGCTTGGATCTACCCGCGCGGCGTCATACGCGGCAGCCAGCTCTTGCAGCGGGCCAATCAAGGTTTCCGCGACAAAACGGCCGCCGTGGCGACCAAAATGCCCATTGGCATCGGGGTAGGCATGAAAGTCGATGGCCGCGCTGGCATCGGCGGTTGGATGGGGCGTAGTCACGCGAAAGTCTCCGGAAATACCTGTGCGCCTGTGGCGAATGTCGCCTGCGCGAATAATGCTGGAAGTCGAAAGCCGGTTCCGTTGGCAACAGGAAACTGGTGGACTTATCTCACCGCTGCCGCAGGCACGCGCCGCCAACGCCGCAAAGAGCGTCCAAACGGGGCAGCAGGTCGAAACGATGAATTCATGAGTGTGTATAGCCTAACCGATCGCCGCCTGATGTGCGGCATCCTCGGCGCGCACTGCCGCCACAAACCGGCGCATCGCGGCAGCATCCTTTTGCCCCGGCGCGACTTCAATACCACTGGCAATATCCACCCCCCACGGCTGCGCCGTGCGCAATGCCTGCGCCACATTGCAGGCGTTCAGACCCCCCGCCAACAAAATGGGGGTCTGTTGATCACGTGGCAACCTTGACCAGTCAAAGCGCTTGCCACTACCGCCCTGCTCGCCTGCACCATGACCATCCAGCACAAAGCCTGACGCACCGGGAAACGCCGCCATGGCGGGCAGCGGATCGGCCGTATCGCCCATCGCGATTGCCTTGAAATACGGCAGCCCGAAGCTGGCGCAAAACTCCGCCTCCTCGTCGCCATGGAATTGCAGCAAATCCGGTTGCGTGCGGGCGATTATGGCGTCGATATCGTGGCGTGCGTTGTTCATCAACAAGGCCACCACCCGCGTACTTGGCGGCACCAATACACGCAGGTCGGCAGCCTGCGTCAGCGCCAGCTTGCGTGGACTGCGTGTGGCAAAAATCAGGCCAATGAAATCCACCTGCAAAGCCACCGCCAACTGCACATCCTCGCTACGCGTCATGCCGCATAACTTGATGCGCGTCGCCCTATCTGTCACAGCGTAACCTCGGCTGGCAGCCGGCATTCGACGGGGTATTTCGGCCCAAGAAACAACAGCCCCGCGGATGGCGCGGTGGGACCGGCCACGGTGCGATTGCGGCCCGCCAACAATTGTGCGATCCACTCCGGCGCACGCTCGCCGCGCCCAACTACCAACAGTGATCCCACGAAATTGCGCACCATGTGGTGCAAGAACGCGTTGGCTTGCACGTCCACCACCACTTCATCACCACTACGCTGCACCTGGATGGTGTGCACATTGCGGCGTGCATGACTGGCTTGGCATTGCGCGCTACGGAACGCGGAAAAATCCTGTTCACCCAGCAATGCCTGCGCCGCCGCATGCATGGCTGCTGCATCCAGCGGCATGCGTTCCCAGCTCAAATACTGGCGCTGCAAGCCGGGCCGCACCGCCCGGTTGAGAATGCGATAGCGATAACTGCGCGCGCACGCCGAAAAACGCGCGCTGAAATCGTCGGCCACCGGTACACACCAACGCACCGCCATCGTCGGTGGCAGGTTGGTGGTAGCGCCCAAAACCCAGCCACGACTATCCCGCAACGCTTCGGTATCAAAATGCACCACTTGGCATTGCCCGTGCACACCTGCATCGGTGCGGCCTGCGCACACGGTATCAATCGGCGCACCAGCGACCCGCGACAGCGCGATCTCCAGCGCTGTTTGCAGGCTGCCATCGGGCACCAGGGTGCCGGCAGCAGTCAGCCGCTGCCAGCCAGAAAAGCCGCTGCCGTCGTATTCGATACCAAGAGCAAGGCGCATTGCGTTTGTGGCAACCCTCAGCCCATCAACTTGCTCAGCATGCGGCCCGCTTTCTCGCTGGCAGCATCATCCTCGTCGTTCAACAACTCGGCCAGGATCTGCTGCGCCGAAGTTTTATCGCCCATATCGAGGAACGCGTCCACTAGCTTGAAGCGCTGCTCGATGCTGGCATGTGCTGGCGCTGCTTCAGTTGTCGCTGCGGCTGGCGCAGCGACCGGATTGGATTGCACAGCGGCTTGAGCGTCCGCTGCAGGTGCGGCAGGCTCCGGCTCGGGCTCGGCCTTGACCCAGCCCGAATGCCACGCGGGTGTGTCGGTGCGTGCCGGCGTCGGCGCTGTACTCCCAACTTCAGCCGCTTGCACAGCGTCGCCGGCGATCGGCTTGAAGATGGGCTCTGCCGCAGTCTCCGCCGTGTCCTCAGGTGTCGTCATTGCCACCATGCTGGCCGCCAGCGCTTCGCTGTCAAACACACTGCGGCGCACCGGAGTGGCAGCAGGCTTGCGGCGGCCTGCCAATAGCCAAGCCAACAGCGCCAGTGCAGCAAAACCGACCCCGCCCCAGACATAGGGCATTGCCTTGTGCTTGGGCGCATCAGGTGCAGGCGCGGGTTGTTGGCTCGTGGTGGTTGCGGCTACTGGCGCTGCGGTTTGCGGCTTGGCCGGTGTTTGTGCCTGCGCTTGTGCTTGGGCTTGTGCCTGGTTGGCTTGTGCCAGGTGCGCCTGTGCAGTGGCCAATTCCGTGTCTTTCAGCGCGATGAGCTTTTGCTGCTCGTCCTTGAGTTTTTCGAGCGAAGCCACGCGCTCTTTCAACTCGCCAATTTCGGCCGTTTTTGCGGCGATATCTTCGTCACGCTGACGCAATTCTTGTTGCAACATGCTGCCCTTCCCGCCGGCGTCGGTGCCGGACTTCATACCTGTGGCCTTGCCCGGCCCCGTGGGTGGCACGATTTGCAACCGCGCTTCGTTTCGACGCTGTAGTTTGGCCTGCGCGTGTTCTGGCGCAGGTGGATTGGCCGCCGTTGCGGGTTTGCTGGACGCAGCGGGTTTGCGCGAGACGGTTGCAACGTTCTTGGTAACAGACGTGTGCGCCGGCGCTTGCTTGGGTTCGGTGGCATCTGCTGTAGCGGCGCTATCAGCAGGCTTACGGGTGGGCTCCGCCTGCGTCGCAACGGTCTCCTCTGACAGCCGCACCGCATGACGTGCCTGCTGCCACTGCTGCATCTGCTGGCGTACCACCTGAGTGGCCTCGTCGGCATCGATCTTGGCGACATCGTCATGCCCGGGGACACGCAAAATCGCCCCACTGCGCAGGCGATTCACGTCATCACCCAGGAATGCCTCTGGGTTTGCGCGCAACAGCGCCAACATCGACTGGTCAAGGCTAAATGCAGATCGCAAACCAACCGCACCAACAATTTTCGACAGGGTTTCACCGCGCTTGACCGGGCCATACTGCGCCTCTGTCGGCGCACTGGCTGCTGCCACTGGTGCTGCTGGTGGAGGCACCGGTGTTGGCGGTACAGGTATCGATGCTGGAACTGGTGCGATGTTTGCGGTTGGCGCAGGCAAGGGCTCTGGCGGGGACGCAGCAGGAACAGGTTGGGCGGGTGCCGTGCTTGCCTGGGTTGCAGCAGCAACTGGCGCAGGGGCCGCCGCTGGGGCAAGCGGGGCCGGCAACGCAGGTTGCGGGCGTTGCACCAAATTCGCCGCCGGGGCCTGCGGCAACTGCACTGACGGCTGCACTCCGGCAGCAGCGGTGTCGGGGGTATCTACCAAAGCCGAATATTCGCGCACCAGCCGGCCGGTGCCCCAATCGACTTCAACCAGGAAATTGAGCGCGCCTTGATCCACCGGCTTGAGCGTGGTGACGCGAATCACCGGGCGCCCCTTGCTATCGCTGCCTAAGCTGAACTGCAAATCTGCAGCCGCCCCGCTGGGAGGCGACAGCCCGATACGGCGAAACGTCTCCGGAGAGGCCAGCCGTGCTTGCAGCGCAGCCAGCTCGCCTGGGGTGGTGGAGATGATGGGAATTTCTGCTACTAACGGTTGATTACGCTTGCTCTTGACCTGAATTTGGCCCAGCCCAAGTGCCCAGCTATTTCCCGCCGCCAGTAACAACGCGGTCATCACCGCTGTGCGCAATGCTCGATTCACACGCTCTCCATCCCCGCTAGTAGGCGTTGCGACTCTAGCCCCCAGTGGCCTTCGGCGGCAAGCCTTCTGCAACTAATAGTTCGGCAATCTGCACCGCATTGAGCGCCGCACCCTTGCGTATGTTGTCGGCCACCACCCACAAATTGAGCCCGCGCGGGTGCGAAAAATCCTCACGGATGCGGCCCACAAACACCGGATCCTTGCCGGAGGCATGGGTGACGGGGGTTGGGTAGCCGCCGGCCTTGTGCTCATCCACCACTTCCACCCCTGCCGCCTTGCCCAGCAGCGCACGCGCCTGCTCGACCGTGATTTTGTGCTTGGTTTCGATATTCACCGCTTCGGAATGCCCGAAGAACACCGGCACGCGCACTGCGGTGGGGTTCACCTGGATCGTGCTGTCCCCCAGGATTTTCTGGGTTTCCCACACCAACTTCATTTCTTCCTTGGTGTAGCCGTTGGGCTGGAATTCGTCGATATGCGGAATCAGATTGAAGGCGATCTGCACCGGAAACTTTTTCGGTTCGATGTCCTGAAAACTGAGGAGCTCGGCGGTTTGCCTGCCCAACTCTTCCATCGCGCTGCGGCCGCCGCCGGACACCGACTGATAGGTCGCCACATTGACGCGCTCGATGCCGTATTCGCGATGGATCGGTGCCAGCACCGGCATCAGTTGCATAGTGGAGCAATTGGGATTGGCAATAATGCCGCGCGGGCGGTTTTTTGCTGCGTCAGGATTGACTTCACTCACCACCAGCGGCACATCATCGTCGTAGCGGAAGGTGGAAGAATTGTCGATCACCACCGCGCCGGCTGCGGCGAATTTCGGTGCGTATTCCTTGCTGGTCGCGCCACCAGCCGAGAACAGTGCGATATCGACACTGGACGGGTCGAAGTTGGCCAAGTCCTGCACCAGTACCTCGTCATCACCAAAATCGATATGGCTGCCGGCAGAACGTTCGCTGGCCAATGCCACCAATTCGCTGATCGGGAACTTGCGTTCGGCCAGGATCGACAACATGACCTCACCCACGGCGCCAGTGGCACCCACCACCGCGACCTTGTACTTGTTGCTCATGACTATTTGCCTTTGAAATTTTGAATGCGGCGCAGCCTGCGCCGACAGAAGGAAACCAATCTCGTGTGCGGTATTGCCTGCGGCGCGTCGCTGCCCGTGGGGGGCTAAGCCGGCGGCGCGCCGCTATCGTTTCGCGCCGGTAATGTTGATGTTGCCGGCAATGCGCGGGGACATCTCACCCACGTCGCCACACTGCGCACGATGACGCAACGCTTGATCCATCAGCACCAGCGCCAGCATCGCCTCGCAAATAGGGGTTGCGCGGATGCCGACGCAGGGGTCGTGGCGGCCGGTGGTGACCACATCCACCACGTTGCCGTCCACGTCCAGCCCTTGCACCGGCAGCCGCAAGCTGGACGTGGGTTTGAAGGCCACCGATACCGAAATCTGTTGCCCGGTGGAAATACCGCCGAGGATGCCGCCGGCATGGTTGCTCAGGAAGCCATCCGGCGTCATCACATCGCGGTGCACGCTGCCCAATTGCGCCACCGAAGCAAAACCATCGCCGATCTCCACGCCCTTGACCGCGTTGATCGACATCATCGCCGCTGCCAGCTCACCGTCCAACTTGCCGTAGATCGGCTCGCCCCAGCCAGGCGGCACGCCATCGGCCACCGCCATGACCTTCGCGCCGACCGAATCGCCGGACTTGCGCAGCGCGTCCATGTAGCTTTCCAGCTCGGCCACCTGCTCTGCGCAAGGCCAGAAGAACGGATTGCCTTCCACCGCGCTCCAGTCGTGCAAACGTGGCACGACATCGCCGATCTGGGTCATGCAGCCGCGCACCGTGACGCCGCGCTGCGCCAGCCACTTCTTGGCGATGACCGCGGCGGCCACGCGCATCGTCGTCTCGCGCGCGCTAGAACGCCCGCCGCCGCGCGGATCGCGGGTGCCGTACTTCTGCCAATAGCTGTAGTCGGCATGGCCGGGGCGGAACTGCGCGGCGATCTTCGCGTAGTCCTTGCTGCGCTGGTCGGTGTTGCGAATCAGCAGCGCGATCGGCGTGCCGGTGGTGACGCCTTCATACACGCCGCTGAGGATTTCGACCTCGTCCGCTTCGTGCCGCGCCGAGGTATGGCGGGTCTTGCCGGTGGCACGGCGTGCGAGGTCATGCGCGAAGTCTTCCGGCGCGATGGCGATGCCGGGCGGACAGCCGTCGAGGACGCAGCCGATGGCCGGCCCATGCGACTCGCCAAAAGTGGTGACGCGCAGCAGATGGCCGAAGGTGTTCAAGGGCTGATCCGTGACCCCGATGGGGACGATGAAAACGGGCTAACGGCGGAAAGATGCCGCATTGCAGCAAATGTAACAGCATTGAAATGCTGCAGCGCAAATCTTCGGTCTTTGTGCCATAAAAAAACCGGATGCCCAATGTGAATTGGACATCCGGTCTGGATCACGACTACACATCTGGTGGGCACTGAGGGGATCGAACCCCCGACCCGCTCCGTGTAAAGGAGCCGCTCTACCGCTGAGCTAAGTGCCCGGAGCCGACATTATCGCAGGCCAGTGCGCGCAGCGAAACCACCAAAATGCAAAAGCCCGGCATTTAGCCGGGCTTTTGCGCGAAAACTTTGCGCTGCGATCA
The DNA here is from genome assembly GCA_028868545.1 of Lysobacteraceae bacterium. Taxonomy (GTDB): domain Bacteria; phylum Pseudomonadota; class Gammaproteobacteria; order Xanthomonadales; family Xanthomonadaceae; genus Thermomonas. The sequence goes on from JAGWUF010000013.1 coordinate 6,691, forward strand.
GTTGACCGCGTCCTTCAATGCCTTGCCTGCCTTGAACGCGGGGTTCTTGGAGGCCTTGATCTTGATGGTGTCGCCAGTACGCGGGTTGCGGCCGGTGCGGGCGCCGCGCTTGCGAACCGAGAAGGTACCGAAGCCCACGAGGGTCACGGTGTCGCCCTTCTTCAGGGCCTTGGTGACGGCGGCGATCATCGCATCGACGGCGCGGCCGGCATCGGCCTTGGTCAGTTCGGCGCCGTCGGCCACGGCTTCGATGAAATCGGCTTTGTTCATTGGTGTGTTGACTCCGTTGCGGGTAGTGATGCGAAGAATCGATTGGCCGGTGACAACGGCGCTCCCCTGCCCCTGTCCCGGATTTGCCGCAGCGCACCCGAGGGTGCGTCGCGGTTGCCCAACTTTATACCAGCGCCATTTCCCGCGTGCAACACGAAAACAAGCTCTGGCGCGGCTTTCAGCGACTCCAATGGGAAACCGCCGGTTTCCACACGCATTCAGTGCTTGAGCGCGGGGCGCGTGCCCCCTTTTCCCCTGCCTTTCGGCACGGGTGCGCGTGCCCGCAGCGGGTCTGACTTGGCCGCTGCCTTGGTCGTCTGCTGCGGCGCGGGAACCGGCTGCTCCAGGGCCAGGGCAAGCACCTCGTCGATCCACTTCACTGGCACGATCTTCAAGTGCTTCGTCACCGTTGCCGGCAGATCCGCCAGATCCTTGCGGTTCTCATCCGGAATCAGCACCGTCTTGATGCCGCCACGCAACGCCGCCAGCAGCTTTTCCTTCAGGCCGCCGATCGCGCTGACGCGGCCACGCAAAGTGATCTCGCCGGTCATTGCCACATCGTGCCGCACGGGGACACGGGTCAGCATCGACACCAGCGCGGTGGCCATCGCGATGCCGGCACTCGGCCCATCCTTGGGGGTGGCGCCATCCGGGACGTGGACGTGGATGTCGTGCTTCTGCAGGAAATCGTTTTCGATGCCCAATTGCGATGCGCGCGCGCGCACCACCGACAGCGCCGCCGAAGCGCTTTCCTTCATGACATCGCCCAGCTGGCCGGTCAGGATCACCTGCCCCTTGCCCGGCACCAGGGTGGATTCGATCTGCAACAGGTCGCCCCCCACTTCCGTCCAGGCAAGGCCGGTGACCAGGCCGATCTCGTTCTCGGCTTCGGCACGCCCGAAATCAAACCGCTGCACGCCCAGATACTTGTCCAGGTTCTTGCCGTTGACGACGAGAGTCTTGCGCTTGCCGCCCTTGGCGACCGGGCCTTGCAGGGCAATTTCCTTGACCACCTTGCGCGCGATCTTGGCGATCTCGCGCTCGAGGTTGCGCACGCCCGATTCGCGTGTGTAGTAGCGGATGATGCCGGTGATCGCGGAGTCGGCAATGCTCAATTCCCCCTCGCGCAGGCCATTGGCCTTGAGTTGCTTGGGCACCAGATAGCGGGTGGCGATATTGAGCTTTTCTTCCTCGGTGTAGCCGGGAATCCGGATGACTTCCATGCGATCGAGCAGGGGGCCCGGGATGTTCAGCGAGTTGGCCGTCGCCACGAACATCACTTCCGACAGGTCCAGATCGATTTCCAGGTAGTGATCGTTGAAGGCGTGGTTCTGTTCCGGATCCAGCACCTCCAGCAACGCCGAGGACGGGTCGCCGCGGAAGTCCATCGACATCTTGTCGATCTCATCCAGCATGAACAGCGGGTTCTTGCTGCCGACCTTGTTGAGGTTCTGCACGATCCGGCCCGGCATCGAGCCGACGTAGGTGCGGCGGTGGCCGCGGATCTCGGCTTCGTCGCGCACGCCGCCCAGCGCCATCCGCACGAATTTGCGATTGGTGGCCTTGGCGATGGATTGCCCCAGCGAGGTCTTGCCCACGCCGGGCGGGCCCACCAGGCACAGGATCGGGCCTTTCATCTTCGCCACCCGTGACTGCACGGCAAGGTATTCGAGGATGCGATCCTTGACCTTCTCCAGCCCGTAATGGTCGGCATCCAGGGTTTCCTGCGCGCCCTTCAGATTCTTGCGCACCTTGCTGCGCACATTCCAGGGCACGCCCAGCAGCCAATCGAGGTAGTTGCGCACCACCCCGGCTTCGGCCGACATCGGCGACATCTGCTTGAGCTTCGCAAGCTCGGTTCGGGCCTTGGCTTCCACCGGCTTGGGCATCCCGGCGGCCGCGACTTTCCTGGCGAGTTCCTCCAGCTCGTTCGGGGCCTCGTCCAGCTCGCCCAGTTCCTTCTGGATCGCCTTCATCTGCTCGTTGAGGTAGTACTCGCGCTGGCTTTTCTCCATCTGCGTCTTGACCCGCCCGCGGATGCGTTTTTCCATCTGCTGCACATCGATTTCGCCATCCACCAGGCCCACCAGCATCTCCAGGCGCTCGGCGGTATCCAGCGTCTCCAGCAGCTTCTGCTTGTCGGTCAGGCGCACGCCCAGATGGGCCGCAACGGTGTCGGCCAGCCGCTCGGGCTCTTCGATCCCGGCCAGCGTCTGCAACAGTTCCGGCGGCAGCTTGCGATTGGTCTTGATGTATTGCTCGAACTGGGCCAGCAGCGTGCGGGCAATGGCCTGGACTTCACGCGGCTCGCGCGCGGCTGCAATGGCCACCTCATGCACATCGGCGAACAAGGCACCATCCCGCGCATGCATCTCTCCCACCCGGGCGCGGGACACGCCTTCCACCAGCACCTTGATGGTGCCATCGGGCAGCTTCAAAAGTTGCAGCACCTGCGCCAAGGTGCCGATTGCGTGCAGATCGCCGGCACCGGGGTCATCGGTTTCGGGGGTTTTCTGTGCCAGCAGCAGGATGCGCTTGTCGCCTTCCACCGCGATATCCAGGGCACGAATGGATTTTTCGCGGCCCACGAACAGCGGGATCACCATGTGCGGGAAAACCACCACGTCACGCAGCGGCAACACGGGCAGCTGGCTGATGTCGGTCTGGATGGGGGCGGTCTGGATGGGGGCAGGCATGCGGGGTCTCCAAAGGCGGGCGCCGCGTCCGCTGCGCCTGCTTCGTTTATGGGGCTGCCACGGCGAGGTTGCAAGCGTTTTCGCAACAACCCGGAAAGCGCAATGGAATCAAGCCGTTGCCAAGCCCCGAATGCAGACAAGCCGCCCGGAGGCGGCTTGTCGTCCCTACCCGCAGCGCTGCTGCTCAATCTGCGGCAGCCACCTTGGGCGGTGCGCTCTGGTAGATCAGGTACGGCTCGGACTTGTGCTCGATCACCGACTCGTCGACCACCACCTTGCTCACGTTTTCCAGCGACGGCAGCTCGTACATGGTGTCCAGCAGTACCGACTCGACGATGGTGCGCAAGCCGCGCGCACCGGTCTTGCGCTTGATCGCCTGCTTGGCGATCGCCGCCAGCGCGTCGGGGCGGATTTCCAGCTCCACGCCTTCCATCTCGAACAGCTTCCTGAACTGCTTGGTGATGGCGTTCTTGGGCTCGGTCAGGATCTTGACCAGCGCCGCCTCGTCCAGCTCTTCCAGGGTGGCGACCACCGGCAGGCGGCCGACGAACTCGGGGATCAGGCCGTACTTGATCAGATCCTCCGGTTCGACCCGCGCCAGCACCTGGCCGATGTCGGCCTTGCGCTCGGCGCTCTTGACCTTGGCACCGAAGCCGATCCCGCCGGATTCGGTGGAGCGCTGCTGGATCACCTTGTCCAGACCGGCAAACGCGCCACCGACGATGAACAGGATGTTCTTGGTGTCCACCTGCAGGAATTCCTGCTGCGGGTGCTTGCGGCCACCCTGCGGCGGCACGCTGGCAAGGGTGCCTTCGATCAGCTTCAGCAGTGCCTGCTGCACACCTTCGCCGGACACGTCGCGGGTGATCGACGGGTTCTCGGACTTGCGACTGATCTTGTCGATCTCGTCGATGTAGACGATGCCGTGCTGCGCCTTCTCGACGTCATAGTCGCACTTCTGCAGCAGCTTCTGGATGATGTTTTCCACGTCCTCGCCGACGTAGCCGGCTTCGGTCAGCGTGGTCGCATCGGCCATCGTGAACGGCACGTTGAGCATGCGCGCCAGCGTTTCCGCCAGCAGCGTCTTGCCCGAGCCGGTCGGGCCGACCAGCAGGATGTTGGACTTGGCCAGCTCGATGTCGTCCGACTTCTGCCGGCTCTCGATGCGCTTGTAGTGGTTGTAGACGGCCACCGCCAGCGTCTTCTTCGCCCGCTGCTGGCCGATCACGTACTGATCCAGCACTTCCAGGATCTCGCGCGGCTTGGGCAGCGAGCTGCGGCTGGACTGCGCCTTCTCCTCGAGTTCCTCGCGGATGATGTCGTTGCAGAGCTCCACGCACTCGTCGCAGATGAACACGCTGGGCCCGGCGATCAGCTTGCGCACCTCGTGCTGGCTCTTCCCGCAGAAGGAGCAATAGAGGATCTTGCTGTTGTCGCCGGTGTTGCGTCCCTGACGGTCTTCGCTCATTCGCCACTCACTTGCCGCGCTGATGCGCGTTCGGCCCGAGAATACCATACGCCCCGGTTGGGCCTGACACACCGGGGCATACCCTGAAAACCACTGCCACAATCATTTCTGACCGCGGCAGCACTGCGTATCGCGGGCTCAGTTCGCCTGGATCGATTCGTCCGGACGGCGTGCCAGCACTTCATCCACCAGTCCGTATTCACGCGCGGCCTGGGCACTCTTGAAGTTGTCGCGGTCGGTATCGCGCGCGATGGTTTCGATCGGCTGGCCGGTGTGACGGGCCAGGATCTCGTTCAAGCGCTCGCGCATGGTCAGGATCTCGCGTGCCTGGATGTCGATATCCGCGGCCTGCCCCTGCGCGCCGCCCAGCGGCTGGTGGATCATCACCCGCGAATTGGGAAGCGCATAACGCTTGCCGGCGGCACCCGCCGCCAGCAGCACCGCACCCATCGAGCAGGCCTGACCCACGCAGATCGTGCTCACGTCCGGCTTGATGTATTGCATGGTGTCGTAGATCGCCATGCCCGCAGTCACGATCCCACCCGGCGAATTGATGTACAGACTGATGTCCTTCTCGGGGTTTTCCGCCTCGAGGAACAACATCTGTGCAAGCACCACGTTGGCCACATGGTCATCGATGCCGCCGACCAGGAAAATCACCCGTTCTTTCAACAGCCGCGAGTAGATGTCGTACGCGCGCTCGCCGCGGCTGGTCTGTTCCACCACCATCGGCACCAGGTTGAGGGCTTTGATCGGATCCATGGGTACTCGCAAGAAAATGTCATCGATGTCATGCCAGACCGCCGCCGAGGCGGACAGTTCCCGCAAACCGTCAATTACGGATTGAGCGCATCCTGGAAGCTCAGCGCCTGTTCGGTGTGCTGCGCACGCTCGGCAATCCAGTCGATCACCTGCTCTTCCATCACGCGGTTCTGCAGACCCTGCATCAACTGGGGATCGTTGCGGTACAGATCAATGACCTGCTGCGGCTGTTCGTAGGTCGAAGCGATCAGGCGCATGGTTTCGTTCAGGCGCTCCGACTCCAGCCGCAGGTCGTTGCGGCGGGCCACTTCGCCCACCAGCAACGCCACCAGCACGCGCTTGCGCGCCGCATCCTGGAACGCTTCCGCCGTGGCCGTCAGCTGCTGGCCCTGGCGGCGGGCCTGATCCGCAGCATTGGCATGCAACGCGTTGGCTTCGCTTTCGACCAGCCGCGGCGGCAGCTCGACGTCCTTGTAGGCCGCCACCAGCTGCTCGCTCACCTCGCGGCGCAGACGGTTCATCAGCGCACCCTTGAGCTCGCGCTCCAGATTGCTGCGGATATCGGCCTTGAACTGCTCCAGCTCGCCGCTCTTGACGCCGAAACTGCGAATGAACGCCGCATCGATCTCCGGCAGGGATTGCTCGAATACATCCGCCAGGCGGAAGGTCGAAGTGATGGTCTTGCCGGCGAACTGCGCCGCGTGCCAATCGGCAGGCAGGGTCACGTCGAGCGTCTTTTCCTCGCCCGGCTGCATGCCGGCGAGTGCGGCTTCGACTTCCGGATACATCGACGCCGAACCCAGCACGGTGCTGGTCTTTTCCACGCCTTCGGCTGGCATGCGCACGCCATCGATGATGCTGGCGGTTTCCACGTTGACCAGGTCGCCGGCCTTGGCCGCACGCTCGACCTTGACCCAATTGCCGCGCTGCTGGCGCAGGTTCTCCAGCATGCGCTCGATATCGCCGTCGGCCACTTCCGATGCATGCCGCACCACTTCCAGCTTGCTCATGTCGAGCTCGCCGAAATCCGGCACCAGCTCGACCGCCGCCACGTACTTCAACTCGCCCTCGGCTGCATCCTCGCCCGGCGACACCTGCGGCAGACCTGCCACGCGCAACTCGTTTTCGCGCACGGCCTGATCCAGCCCCTGGCGCAGCAGACCGTCCAGGATTTCGGCACGCACCTGGCCGCCGTAACGCTGCTCGACGACCTTGGTCGGCACCTTGCCGGGGCGGAAGCCCTTGATGCGCACGCTGTGCGCGATCTCGCGCAAACGGCTGCCGATCTGCGCCTCGACATCGCCCGCAGGCAGGCTGAGGATGACGCGGCGCTCGAGGTTGCCGGTGGATTCGACCGAAACTTGCATGATGCGATGACTCCTGGGCGGGCTTGTGCAAGCCCGGTTGCGGGTACAAGGGTTGAGACGGGCGCGGCATCGCCACGCGGAACGTGCAAGTTTCGCCGATTTCGGCCGTCCGCGCCAGCATTCCCCGTCGAAGCCCGTTGACAGGCGCCGGGGCGCACCGGACAATGTCGGGCCTTTCGTAGCGCTGGCGCGTCACGACAGCGAACAGGAAGCATCCTGCCAGGTGTTTCCGGAATGTTCGGTTCCATCGGCGGGGTATAGCGCAGTCTGGTAGCGCGCCTGCTTTGGGAGCAGGATGTCGGGGGTTCGAATCCCTCTACCCCGACCATTCCGGTACCGCGCGATGCAACCTCCGGCCCGGGCGCCCGTAGCTCAACCGGATAGAGCACCGGCCTTCTAAGCCGGTGGTTGCAGGTTCGATTCCTGCCGGGCGCGCCAATTTGCGTGGGGAGTGTTTTTTCTATGGTGGCTGTAGCTCAGTTGGTTAGAGTCCTGGATTGTGATTCCAGTTGTCGGGGGTTCGAGTCCCCTCAGCCACCCCATTTCATCGCGCCTGTTTGCAATACGGTTTTTGTTTGTTAGAATTCCGCTTCTTGGGGCCGTTAGCTCAGTTGGTAGAGCAGTTGACTCTTAATCAATAGGTCCAAGGTTCGAATCCTTGACGGCCCACCAATCCCGAAACGCCCGGCTTTCACGCCGGGCGTTTTCTTTTGCCTGGCTCGCGGAACCCGTTCTGGGCGGTGATGCGGTGGCGCTGCGCTTACCTTACAGTGCGGCGGCATCCCCGACTTCGCCCAGCTCGCGCAGCACCGTCGTCGCATAGCAGCCGGGCGGCAGCGTGAAGCGCAGCTCCAGTGCGTCATCGTCGCGCCACGCCCACGCCAGCTCCGCGGGCCGCAGGCGCAGCGCACGGCGCTCCTGCTTCATGTCCGCGCGCTCCAGCCCGGCGCGCAGGCGCGATGCGGTATCGCCGGCCAGCGCCACCAGTTCCAGTTCGCGCGCCGCACCGGTGCTGCGCAGCTCGCCCGCGCCCCACAGCGGGCCGCTGGGATGGATGTCGAACGCATCCAGCCGCGCCTGCAACCCGGGCGTCATCGCTTCCGGCCCGAACACGCTGCGGCTGCCATCCAGCATCCACACTTCGCCATCCAGCGGCGCATTCCAGCAACCCGCTTCCACCCGCGCCGACAGCACCCGGTTGAACAGCTCCGACCGCGCCGCCGACAGCAGCAGCGTGCGTTCCTCGCGCTTCACCCGCCGGCCGGCGAACATCGCCACCGCCTGCTGCACGTTGTCGCCCTTGCGGCCGAAGCGCTGTTCGCCGAAATAATTGGGAACGCCGCATGCAGCGATCGCGGCCAGCCGCGCCTCGATGTCGGCACGCGTGCCTTGCACATCGCGCAGCACCAGCACGAAGCGGTTGCCGGCCAGCCCGCCGCGCGGCAGCTTGCGCGCATGCCAGGCATGTTCCAGCACGCGCAGCGCATCGCTTTGCAGTGCGGCGATGTCGGGCGCGATCTTTTTCGGCAGCCACACGCTGAAGCGCTGGCGGGTGACGGCGTGGCGATCCTTCAGGCCGGCGTAGCCGATCGCCGATTCGTCCACACCCGCCCACTGCGCAATGGTCTTCGCAGCGAAGGCGGTATTCATGCCGCGCTTCTCGATGGTCAGCAGCAGGTGTTCGCCGGTGCCGCTGGCCTCGAAGCCCGGCAGTTCCTCGACGAAGAAATCCTCCGCGCTGCTGCGGATGCGCGCTGCCAGCACCGGCGCGCCGTGGGCGCGGGCGGCCCCGGTCACGCGCGTACCAGCAGGCACGCCGCCTGCGCGGCGATGCCTTCGCCGCGACCGGTGAAGCCGAGCCGCTCGCTGGTGGTGGCCTTCACGCTGACCGCATCGACGGCGATGCCGAGGTCGGTGGCGATCACCTCACGCATCGCCTGCGCATGCGGCCCGACCTTGGGGCGTTCGCAGATCACGGTGATGTCGCAATTGCCCACCTGCCAGCCGCGCGCGCGGATCAACGCATCGCAATGGCGCACGAAGGCGCGGCTGTCGGCGCCTTTCCAGCGATCATCCGACGGCGGAAAATACTGGCCGATGTCACCCAGCGCCAGCGCGCCGAGGATGGCATCGCACAGCGCGTGCAGCGCCACGTCGCCATCGGAATGCGCCAGTACGCCGCGCTCGTGCGCGATGCGCACGCCACCCAACAGCACGTGGTCGCCCTCGCCGAAGGCGTGCACGTCGAAACCCTGCCCGATGCGGATGTTCATGGCTTCCTCGCCAGCAAAAATTCGACCAGCGCCAGGTCGGCCGGCGTGGTCACTTTGATGTTGTCTTCGCGACCTTCGACCAAGCGTGGGTGCAGGCCCAGCCGCTCCACCGCCATCGCTTCGTCGGTGACGGCGACGCCTGCCGCCCGTGCCGCTTCCAGCGCGCGCCGCAGCAGGTCGCGGCGGAACGCCTGCGGGGTCAGCGCGCGCCACAAGCGCTCGCGCGGCTCGGTGGTGGCGATGCAGCCGTCGGCATCGGCGCGCTTGAGGGTGTCGCGCACCGGCGCGGCGAGGATGGCGCCGTCGGCGCAGGCCGTCGCGGCGTCGACCAGCTTGCCGATGTCGCCTTCGCGCAGGTGGGGGCGCGCCGCGTCGTGCACCAACAGCAGCGCGTCGTCGGCCACGCCTGCCGGCAATGCGCGCAACGCGGCCAGCACCGAGTCGGCGCGCTCAAGACCACCGACGCAGGTGATCACCGGCTTGCCATGCAAAGACGTCCATCTCGGCCAATGCGGATCGTCTTGCGCCAGCGCCACCACCGCACCGGCAATGCCCGGGTGCGCCAGCAGCGCGTCCAGCGCGTGCGCGATCAGCGGCTTGCCGGCAGCGCACAGGTACTGCTTGGGCAGCTCGCCACCGAAGCGACGGCCGCTACCGGCAGCGGGCATCAGCACCCATGCGCTCATGGCGTGACCGCAGGCTCCGCCGCCGGCGTCGCGTCGGTGGCAGGCGGTGCCACCGGCGCGGGGATGGCCGTCGCGTGGTCGATCACCCGGTAAAACGTCTCGTCGGGCTTCACCAGGCCCAGCTCGCTGCGGGCCCGTTCCTCCACCGCCGCACCGCCGCTTTTCAAGTCGGCCACCTCCGCTGCCAGCGCGTCGTTGCGCGCTTGCAGCCTGGCGTTTTCCACCTCTTGCGTGGCGATCTGCGCGCGCAGGGCCACCACTTCGTGCTGCCCGCCGTTGCCGTACCACAGCTTGTATTGCAGCGCCGCCAGCAGCAACGCCAATGCCAGCAGCAGCACGCCGAAACGCTTCATCGCGCGCCGGGGTCAGCGCTTGAGCGACACGAAGGCATCGCGGCCGGCATAACGCGCGGCGCTGCCCAACTGCTGCTCGATGCGCAGCAATTGGTTGTACTTGGCCACACGGTCGCTGCGGCACAACGAGCCGGTCTTGATCTGGGTGGCGGTGGTCGCCACCGCGATGTCGGCAATCGTGGTGTCCTCGGTCTCGCCGGAGCGGTGCGAGACGATCGCCGCGTACTTCGCCGCGTCGGCCATCGCGATGGCTTCCAGGGTCTCGCTGAGGGTGCCGATCTGGTTGACCTTGATCAGGATGGCGTTGGCCACGCCGCGCTCGATGCCGTCCTTGAAGATGCGCGGATTGGTGACGAACAGGTCGTCGCCGACCAGCTGCACCTTGCCGCCGAGGCGATCGGTGAGTTGCTTCCAGCCGTCCCAGTCGTCTTCGGCCATGCCATCTTCGATCGTGATGATCGGGTACTGCGCGGCCCAGTTGGCGAGGAAATCGACGAACTGTTCCGACGACAGACGCTTGCCTTCGCCGGTGAGGTTGTACTTGCCGTTTTCGAAGAACTCGGTGGATGCCACGTCGAGGCCCAGCAGCACGTCTTCGCCGGCCTTGTAACCGGCCTTGCCGATGGCTTCGAGGATGGTTTCCAGCGCCTCTTCATTGCTGCGCAGGTCGGGGGCGAAGCCGCCCTCGTCGCCCACCGCGGTGGACAGGCCGCGCGCCTTCAGCACCGACTTCAGCGCGTGGAAGATTTCGGTGCCGCTGCGCAGTGCTTCGCTGAAGGAATCGAAGCCGACCGGCAGCACCATGAATTCCTGCAGGTCGACGTTGTTGTCGGCATGCGCGCCGCCGTTGATGATGTTCATCATCGGCACCGGCAGCACCGGCGACACCCCGCTCAAGCCGGACAGGTATTGCCACAGCGCCAGCTTCTTCGACGCCGCCACCGCGTGGGCGGCAGCCAGCGACACCCCCAGCAGCGCGTTCGCGCCCAGCCGGCCCTTGTTGTCGGTGCCATCAAGGTCGATCAGGCGCTTGTCCAGGCCGGCCTGGTCGGCTGCATCGAAGCCTTTCAGCACATCGGCGATGCCGCCATTGACGTTGCCCACCGCCTTCAACACGCCCTTGCCCAGGTAGCGGGTCTTGTCGCCGTCGCGCAGCTCCACCGCCTCCTTGCTGCCGGTGGACGCGCCGGAGGGCACGGCGGCGCGGCCAAGGCTGCCGTCGGACAAGCCGACTTCCGCTTCCAGCGTGGGGTTGCCGCGGCTATCAAGGATTTCGCGGGCGTGGACGTGGGTGATCATGGTCATGGGGAATGCGTCGTGGGGAAATTAAAGGGAGTTTTCCAGAAAACCGTTGCGTTTGGCGGCCGCATCCAATTCCAGCAGGGTATGCAGCAATGCCTCCATCTTGCCCAGCGGCCAGGCGTTGGGGCCGTCGGACAGCGCCTTGCTCGGGTCGGGATGGGTTTCCATGAAGATGCCGGCCACGCCCACGGCAATCGCGGCACGCGCCAGCACCGGCACGAACTCGCGCTGGCCGCCGGAGCTTGCGCCCTGCCCACCCGGCAGCTGCACCGAATGGGTGGCGTCGAACACCACCGGGCACCCCGTTTCGCGCATCACGCTGAGCGAGCGCATGTCGGAGACAAGGTTGTTGTAACCGAAGCTGGCGCCGCGCTCGCACACCATGATCTGGCTGTTGCCGGTGGATTTGGCCTTCTCCACCACCGGCTGCATGTCCCAGGGCGACAGGAACTGGCCTTTCTTGATGTTCACCGGCTTGCCGGTGGCGCAGACCTTGGTGATGAAGTCGGTCTGCCGCACCAGGAAGGCCGGCGTCTGCAACACGTCGACCACCGCGGCCACTTCGTCCATCGGCGTGTATTCGTGCACGTCGGTCAGCACCGGCACGCCGATCTGCCGCTTCACCTCGGCCAGCACGCGCAGGCCTTCTTCCATGCCGGGGCCGCGGAAGCTGTTGATGGAAGTGCGGTTGGCCTTGTCGAAGCTGGACTTGAAGATGAAGTTGATCCCGAGCCTGCCGGTGATCTCCTTCAGTTGCCCCGCCACGTCGAGCTGCAACTGCTCGCTTTCGACCACGCAGGGGCCGGCGATCAGGAACAGCGGTTGGTCCAGGCCGACTTCGAAGCCGCAAAGGTTCATGGATGCACTCACTTCTGGGTAGCCGCCTTGTGCGCACGCGCGGCCTGGATGAAGCCGATGAACAGCGGATGCCCGCTGCGCGGGGTGGACAGGAATTCGGGGTGCGCCTGGCAGGCCAGGAACCACGGGTGCACGGCCTGCGGCAGCTCGATCATCTCCACCAACAGGTCGTCCATCGACTTGGCGGAGATCACCAGCCCGGCCTCCTCCAACTGCACGCGGTAGCGGTTGTTGAATTCGTAGCGATGGCGATGACGCTCGCCCACCACGTCCTTGCCGTACAGCGCATGCGCCAGCGTGCCCGGCTTGACGCGTTGCTCCTGCAGGCCCAGGCGCATGCTGCCGCCCAGATCGGAGCCCTCATCGCGACGTTCGATGTCGCCGCTCTGGGTGCGCCATTCGGTGATCAAGCCGATCACCGGATGCGCCGCATGCTTGTCGTTCTCGGTGCTGTTGGCGCCGGCCAGCCCGGCCAGATGACGGGCCACGTCCACCACCGCCGCCTGCATGCCGTAGCAGATGCCGAAATACGGCAACCCGGTTTCGCGTGCGTGCTGCGCGGTCAGCACCTTGCCTTCGAAGCCGCGATCGCCGAAGCCGCCCGGCACCAGCACGCCATCCACGCCAGCCAATACCCGGGCCGCGCCGTCGCGTTCCACGTCCTCGGCTTCCAGCCACTTCAGGTTGACGCGGGTGCGCTGGCGGATGCCGCCGTGCTTGAGCGCCTCGCCCACCGACTTGTAGGCATCCTTGTGATCGACGTATTTGCCGACCACCGCAATCGTGACTTCATCATCCGGGTGCTGCGCGGCATCCACCACCGCATCCCATTCGGACAGGTCCACCGGGCCGGCGGCCAGGTGCAACTGATCCACCACGATCTGATCCAGCGCCTGCGCGTGGAACCAGCGCGGGATCTTGTGGATGTTGTCCAGGTCGATGGCCGAGATCACCGCCTTTTCCGGCACGTTGGTGAACAGCGCGATCTTGCGCCGCTCGCCATCCGGCAGGGGCTGCTCGCTGCGGCAGATCAACACGTCGGGCTGGATGCCGATACTGCGCAATTCCTTCACCGAATGCTGGGTGGGCTTGGTCTTCAGCTCACCGGCCGCGGCGATGTAGGGCACCAGGGTGAGGTGCATGAACATCGCCTTGTCGGCACCGCGTTCGATCCGCAGCTGGCGGATGGCCTCGAGGAAGGGCAGCGATTCGATGTCGCCGACGGTGCCGCCGATCTCGACGATGCCCACATCGAAGCCGGTCGTGGCCGCGTCGATGCAGTACTTGATCTGGTCGGTGACGTGCGGGATCACCTGCACGGTGCCGCCGAGGTAGTCGCCGCGGCGCTCCTTGCGGATCACCGCCTCGTAGATCTTGCCGGTGGTGATGGAGTTCAGCCCGGACAAACGGGTGTTGACGAAGCGCTCGTAATGGCCCAGGTCGAGGTCGGTCTCGGCACCGTCGTCGGTGACGTACACCTCGCCATGCTGGAACGGGCTCATGGTGCCCGGATCCACGTTCAAGTACGGGTCGAGCTTCATCATCGTGACGCGCAGGCCACGAGCTTCAAGGATAGCGGCAAGCGAGGCGGCAGCAATGCCCTTGCCAAGCGAGGACACCACGCCCCCGGTCACGAACAGAAGGGGCGTCTGGGAATCAGGGGAGGTCATGTCGGCAGCGCGGCGCTGGAAACCCGTATTCTAGCGGCAAGTGCGGCAAAGCACATGCCCCCGCAGCAAAACCCATTGATTCGCAAGGGGAAACAACTTCCCGGCACCCCGAATGACGCGCCCTCAATGCGTTTGGCGCGCTCTGTACCACGCCGCCGCGCCGATCAGGCCCAGCAGGCCGTGTTCCAGGGTGTACACCGGTACTTCGCGCAGCGTGTCCGAAAGCACGCCCTTGTCGAGGAAGCGCTGCATGAAGCCGCCCTGGCGCAGGTAGTGCTGCAAATGGCCGGTCAGGCCGCCCGCCAGACAGACCGAACGGGCGCGGAAGGTGATGGCCAGATCACCCGCAAAACTGCCGAGCCAGCGACAGAACAAGGCCACGCATTCGGCCGCCAGCAGATCATGGCCAGCGTCGGCGGCATCCACCAGCTCCGATGGCGCATGCCAGCGCGGCTGCACGCCGCGCAATTCGCAGCAGGCCTGATACAGGTTCATCAGGCCCGGTCCGGAGAACACGCGCTCGCTGGCCACATGCCCGAACCGCGCCTGCAACAGGCGCACCACGTCCAGCTCGAACGGCGTATTGCCGGCCAGCGCCGCATGCCCGGCCTCGCTGGGCTGCACCCCGGCACGTCCGCCCTGATCCACCACCAGCGCCGCCCCCAACCCGGTGCCCGGCCCCAGCAGCAGCACCGGCAAGGGCAAACCGCTGCCATCGCCCGCACCCACCACCTGCAAATCGGCCAGCGGGATCTGCGGCAAGGCCCAGGCCACGGCCTCGAAATCGTTGATCAGGTGCAGATGCTCGATGCCGGCTTCGCGGCGGGTCGCGGTCAACGACACACTCCACGGCAAGTTGCTGTTGAGCAGCACGTCACCTTGCAGGACACCGGCGATCGCCACCACGCAGGTTTCCGGAAATGCCGCGCCGGCCGCACCGACGTCCTCGCGGAACCGGCGCAGGATGGCAGCCAGGTCGGGAAATTCCGCGCAGGCATAGCGGCGGTGGAATCCCACCGTGATCGCCTCTCCCGCGACATCCACCAAACCGATCCGGGCAAAGGTGCCGCCCACATCGGCGGCGATCAGCTGCATCACGGCCGCGCCCGCGTCGGCACGGCCCACACCATCCACCACAAGAACCCCCTCGCCCGACTTGCCGGCCACGCCGGCACGACCCTGTGCCCGCATTGTACGGGCATGCGTGCAAAACCGGACGCGAAACGACACACTGGCGGGCTTGAGCCCCCCGGAATACCTGCCGCTTCGCATGAACACCCGCTACAACGCCGCCGACATCGAAGTCCTCTCCGGCCTGGACCCGGTCAAGCGCCGGCCCGGCATGTACACCGACACCAGCCGCCCGAACCATCTGGCGCAGGAAGTCATCGACAACGCGGTGGACGAGGCGCTGGCCGGGCATGCGCGCGGCATCGAGGTGGCCCTGCATGCCGACGGCAGCTGCGAAGTGGCCGACGACGGCCGCGGCATGCCGGTGGACATCCATCCGGAGGAGAAGATCCCGGGTGTCGAGCTGATCCTCACCCGCCTGCACGCCGGCGGCAAGTTCAGCAACAAGAACTACACCTTCAGCGGCGGCCTGCACGGCGTCGGCGTCAGCGTGGTCAACGCGCTGTCGAACAAGGTCGACGTGTTCATCAAGCGCGACGGCAGCGAATACCACATGGCCTTCGCCGACGGCGACCGTGCCTCCGCGCTGGCGGTGGTCGGCAGCGTGGGCAAGAAGAACACCGGCACCCGGCTGCGCTTCTGGCCCGACCCGAAATATTTCGATACGCCGAAGTTCAACCTGCGCGCGCTCAAGCACCTGCTGCGCGCCAAGGCGGTGCTCTGCCCCGGCCTGACCGTCAGCCTGTTCGACGAGGCCAGCGGCGAGCGCCTGCAGTGGCATTACGAAGACGGCCTGCGCGACTACCTCAAGGGCGAACTGGACGGCCGCGAACTGTTGCCGCCGGAGCTGTTCGTCGGCCAGCTGAAGAAAGACACCGAGGTGGCGGACTGGGCGGTGGCGTGGCTGCCGGAAGGCGAGCTGGTGCAGGAAAGCTACGTCAACCTGATTCCCACCGCCCAGCACGGCACCCACGTCAACGGCCTGCGCAGCGGCTTCACCGACGCGCTGCGCGAGTTCTGCGATTTCCGCAACCTGCTGCCGCGCGGGGTCAAGCTGGCGCCGGAGGACGTGTGGGACCGGGTTGCGTTCGTGCTGTCGCTGAAGATGACCGACCCGCAGTTTTCCGGCCAGACCAAGGAGCGCCTGTCCTCGCGGCAGGCCGCGGGCTTCGTCGAGGGCGCCGCGCACGACGCCTTCAGCCTGTGGCTCAACGCCAATACCGAATTCGGCGAGAAGATCGCGCAACTGGCCATCGAGCGCGCCAGTGCGCGCTTGAAAACCGAGAAACAAATCGTCCGCAAGAAAGTCACGCAAGGCCCGGCCCTGCCCGGCAAGCTGGCCGACTGCATTTCGCAGGACCTTTCGCGCACCGAGCTGTTCCTGGTCGAAGGCGACTCCGCCGGCGGCAGCGCCAGGCAAGCGCGCGACAAGGATTTCCAGGCCATCCTGCCGCTGCGCGGCAAGATCCTGAACACCTGGGAAGTGGCTTCCGGGCAGGTGCTGGGTTCGCAGGAAGTGCACGACCTCGCCGTGGCCATCGGCTGCGACCCGGGCAAGGACGAGATCGACGGGCTGCGCTACGGCAAGATCGTGATCCTGGCCGACGCCGACAGCGACGGCCTGCACATCGCCACCTTGCTCAGCGCGCTGTTCCTGCGCCATTTCCCGGCGCTGGTCGCCGCCGGCCATGTATTCGTGGCGATGCCGCCGCTGTTCCGCGTGGACGTGGGCAAGCAGGTGTTCTACGCGCTGGACGAGGAAGAAAAGCGCCTGCTGCTGGAAAAGATCCAGCGCGAGAAACTCAAGGGCCAGGTCCACGTCACCCGCTTCAAGGGCCTGGGCGAAATGAACCCGCAGCAGCTGCGCGAATCCACCATGCACGTGGACACCCGCCGGCTGGTGCAGCTCACCGTCGACGACGACACCGCCACCCGCTCGCTGATGGACATGCTGCTGGCGAAGAAGCGCGCTTCGGATCGGAAGACGTGGCTGGAGCAGAAGGGCGATCTGGCGACGCTGGAGGTATGAAGCCACACGTACTGATTGACTCCCCCATGTCCGTTATTCTTGTCCATCCCTACTCGCGAAATTGACTGAAGGCACCGCCCAATGAAGATTACGGCTACCGCTCTCGCTTCAGTGTTTGTGTTCGCCTCATCCGCCGAGGCAACTGCGCAATCCATCAGCTACGCGGATTTCGCAAAGCATGCGGTCATCACTGAAGTGACGATGGCGCCTGACGGCAAGCACATCGCCTTGTCTGTCCCTTCAGCAGACGGCATGGAAACCCAGCTTCAAATCGTCCCTCTGGATGGCAGCAAGGACGTCCAGGCACTTCGCTTCGGGCGCCAGCAGCACGTCACCGACCTCATCTGGAGTGCGAACGACCAAATCGTGGTTTCCCGTGCAAAGCGTGACCCCCTGAAGACTCGTCCGGACAGCTATGGCGAGCTCATGAGCTCCGATGTTCGCGGCAAGACCCAGAACACCCTGTTCGCCTTCGTGCGTGACTCGGGAACGATCAGCGGGCGCCGCAAGGACAAGGGCTTTGCCTCTGTCGCCATGGTTCTGAACAACGAACCGGGCAAGGTCCTGGTCGATTTTTCGGCGTGGCCCGACAGAATCGGCGATGAAGATCGCAGCACGACGATCTACAAAGTGGATACCCGCACCGGCAGCCGCGAACAAGTCGAGTACAGCAGGGAACCTGCCACATTCCAGTTTGATCATGACGGTCGTGCCCGCCTGAAAATCACCAGGGACGGCGATGACACGCCGGTGCTCATGTATCGCCCCACGCCTTCGTCCGGTTGGCAAAGCGTACCGAAAGCGCTTGCCGGGTATTCGATGAGCCTGATTTACGTCGCGGCGGACAACAATACGGCGTATGCCAGCATCACGGACAAGGATGAGCCGGCCCAACTTTACAAAGTCAATCTTGCCGAGGGCACCAGAGTCAAACTTGCCGGGAAGGATGACGAGGATATTTCGCGCGTCATGTTCGCCGGCCACGATGGCCCTCCGTTTGCAGTGCTCTACGACGAGGGCAAGCCGTCCGTCCAGTACCTGGATCCAGCCTCGAAGTGGGCAAGCATGCACGTCGGCCTGCTCAAGGCGTTTCCGGGTCAAATGGTCAGCTTCCTCAACTGGAGCAATGACGACAGCAAGCTGCTGTTCGCCGTCTGGGGAGATCGCAATCCGGTTGCGTGGTATGTCCTGGACACTGCAAACGGCAACAAAATCCAGCTCATCGATCGCTCGATGCCATGGATCAAGCCGGAATCGCTTGCGCACACAACCCCCATCAGCTTCAAGACCCGCGATGGCCTGACGCTGCACGGCTTTCTGACCTCGTCCTCGGGCAGTACCCCGCGCCCGTTGGTCGTGATGCCTCACGGTGGCCCGCATGGCATCTACGATACCTGGGGCTACAACAGCGACGCGCAATTCCTGGCGAGCCGCGGCTACTCGGTCCTGCAAGTGAATTATCGCGGCTCCGGTGGTCGCGGCAGGCACTTCATCGAAAGCGGGTATCGCGAGTGGGGCGGGAAAATGCAGGATGACCTCGCCGACGGGGTGCGTTGGGCCGTCGACAATCACCTGGCCGATGCGTCACGCATCTGCACCTACGGTGCCAGTTATGGCGGCTATGCCGCCTTGATGCAGCCAATCCGCTATCCCCAGCTTTACAAGTGCGCGATCGGCTATGTCGGCGTTTACGACTTGCAGGTCATGAAAAAGGAAGGCGACGTGAAGGATACCGCCTCGGGACGTCGTTACCTCGATCGCGTACTGGGCACGGACGATGCCCAGTTGCGTGCATGGTCGCCCGCTCAAAACACCAACCTGATCAAGGTTCCCGTCTTCATCGCGCAAGGCATGGTCGATCGCCGCGTGCCGATGGAGCAATTCAACGCGCTCAAGAGCTCGTTCAAATCCAGTGGCACACCGCTGGAAACCATGCTTGGCTCGGGTGAAGGCCACGGGTTCTACAAGCCGGAAAATCGCATTGAACTGTATCGCCGCATGGAAGAATTCCTCGGCAAACACATTGGCACTTCCGGCAAGTAGCCAAAGGCTTCTTGTCCCCGGAAAGGGCGGCCCAGCCGCCCTTTCCGGTTTGCCGGAAAAGCTGTTCGAGCATCACGCGAATCGCGCCGGATCGAACGGCGCCGGATCCACGCAGGGCGTGTGGCCGGCGATCATGTCGGCCAGCAGCTGGCCGGTGCTGGCGCTCATGCTCACCCCCATCATGCCGTGGCCGACCGCCATCCACAGGTGCGGATGGCCGGGTGCACGCCCGATCAGCGGGATGTCGTCGCGGCTCATCGGTCGCCAGCCGCACCACTTCTCGCGCACTTCCGGGCCGAACGGGTGGTGCAGGAACTGCGCCGCGCCGCGTTCCAGCGCGCCCAGGCGCTTTTCGTTGAGACTGTCGTCGTAGCCGGTGAACTCCATCGTGCTGCCCAGCCGGTAGCCGCTGCCCCAGGCGGTGACGCAGACCGAGGGTTCATACAGGATGACCGGGCGCTTCGGCACCAGCGGCGGCGAGCTGTAGGTGATCGAATAGCCCTTGCCCGGCTGGATGGCCTTGCGCAGCCACGGCAGGCCGACCGCATTGGCGGTCTGCGGTGCCCACGCACCGGTGGCCAGCACCACGTCGCGAGCACGCAGCGGCCCCTGCGCGGTCTGCGCCAGCACGCCCTGCGCGCCGGAGTCCAGCGACTGCAGCGCGCAGTGCTCGATGATCCTGCCGCCACGTTCGCGCACCACCCGCGCCAGCTCGGCCACGTAGCGATCCGGGCGCAGCGCGGCATCGCCGCGGAAGCACATCGCGCCGGCCAGGCCGGGCTTGAAGGCAGGATCGCGCGCCTCATAATCGCGGCCTTCGACAACCTCCACGTCCACCCCCAGCTCGCGCAGCAGCGGCAGGTCGCCCAGCTCGCGGTCCATGTCGCGGCGGGTCCTGAACACGTAGTCCTCGCCGGTCTCGGCGAACTCGCAATCCAGCGCGTAGCGCTGCACCCATTGCTGGATGCGCTGGCGCGAATCGGCCAGCAGGGTGTACTTGGCGCGCGCGCTGGCCACGTAGTCGCGATGGTTGCAGCGCTGCATGAAGCCGAGCATCCAGCGCAGGGTGTCGGGGTTCAGCGTGGGCTTGATGTACAGCGGCGCGTCGGGGGTGAACATCCAGCGCGCGGCGCGCAGCAGCGTGTTCGGCCCGGCCAGCGGCGGCGCGTGGCTGGGGGTGAGCGTGCCGCAGTTGCCGTGGGAAGCGCCGGCGCCGATCTTGCCGGCGTCGATCACCGTCACCTCCCGCCCATCGTCGAGCAGCGCCAGCGCGGTGGCCAGCCCGGACACGCCGGCACCGACCACGAGGCAATCGATGGATTCTTCAGTACTGGCTGCGCTCACGATGGTCGGCGTCCGCTGGAAAGATCGCCCATTATCACGTCGCGGGCACCGCCGGGACAGCCCGCATCCCCGGTGATCGCGGCATGACGGCATGCCGCGCCGACGCAAACGCGAACGGCCCGCGATTGCGGGCCGTTCGTGATGATGCTGTTACCCAGCCCCCTGAGTCAGGGGGTGATTCGCGCCGCCGGCGCGAATGGGGGTCTGGCCGCCAACAGCCGGGGCCCGAAGTTCGCAAAGCAAACTTCGGGATTGATCCATGCGCAGCAGGGATCAATGCGCGTGGCCGCCCTCGCCGTGCACGTGGCCGTGGGCAAGTTCCTCCTCGCTGGCCTCGCGCACTTCGATGATCTCGATGTCGAACTCCAGGTTCTTGCCGGCCATCGGGTGGTTCAGATCCACGTCCACCACGCTCATGCCCACTTTCTCCACGGTGACCGCGCGCGGGCCGAAGTTGGTCTGCAACACCACCTGCATGCCCGGGGCCAGCTTCTGGTCGCCGAAATGCTTCTTCGGAATGCGCTGGGTCAGGCCGTCCTTGCGCTCGCCATAGGCTTCCGCCGGGGACACGTTGGCGCTGAAGCTCTCGCCGGCTTCGCGGCCTTCCATCGCCGCCTCCAGGCCCGGGATGATCTGCCCACGCCCGAACAGGATGGCCAATGGCGCGCCGACGTCCCTGGAGCTTTCCAGCTTTTCCTTGCCTGCTTCGGCAACGGCGTAGTGGAACCGGACAACGCGGTCTTTCTCGATCTTCATGACATGCATTCCTGTCGGTGGGGCGCTTGCCGGAACGCAGGGATGCGTTGACACTGCGCGGTGATGAAACCAGCCGACTGCAACCAGCGACCGGGCGCGCATTATCGACGCTCCATGGCTTTGGCGCCATTGCTGGCCCTGCTGGCCAGCTGCGGCGGGCCTGCCAACCACCGCAGCCCGGTGCCCGCAAATGCCGGCCCGCGCGCCTGGCCGGTGCTCGCGCCGGCCGACCCGGCCAAGGCCAATGCCGTGCTGATTCGGGCGTTGAGCCTGGTCGGCACGCCCTATCGCTATGGCGGCAACACGCCCGAGGCCGGCTTCGATTGCAGTGGTCTGGTGGGCTACGTCTATCGCGACATGCTGAACCTGCGACTGCCACGCACGACCAGGGAATTGGCGGGGCTGCAAGGGCCTCGCATCGACCCCACCCAGCTGACCGGTGGTGATCTGGTGTTTTTCGGCGATGCCGGCGCGGTCAGCCATGTCGGGATCTATGTGGGTGAAGGCCGCTTCGTGCACGCGCCCAGCACCGGTGGCACGGTGCGGCTGGATCGGCTGGACGGCAGCTGGTGGCGTGGCCATTACAGCGGGGCCCGGCGCTTGCTGTTCTGAGCAGAAACTGCGAATTCACGCCGGTTTCCACAAACATGAACGGGGCGTCGCCCATCAATTTCCCATTCATGTTGGCGATCTAACGTTTTTTTGACCCTTCACCCGGCCAACCCGGGCATAGTCGCCCCTGGTTTTTGCCATGTGATGACCGCGTGAAGACAGCACAACTGCCCCACGGCCATTCCAGCGTCCGCAACCACAAGGGGTTCCGGCTGCTGTTTGCCACTCTCCTGGCCATTGCCAGTCTGCCTGTGCTGGCCATGAATCCGGTGGGAAGCAAGCCCGAACAGGCACCGATCATGGCCGCCAACCTGGCCAGCCCGGCTGTCATCCTGCCCGTCAGCACCGCCATCGCCACCCCGGATAACGCATCTGCTGCAAGTCTGCTGGTCGCCGCCCCGAAAACAACGGAGTCCGCGCCCACCATCAGCACCGTCAGCCGCGCGCGAACCGCCATCCAGAATGCATTTTCCCTGCTCGGCACCCCGTACCGCTGGGGTGGCAACAGCCCGGACGGCGGCTTTGATTGCAGCGGGCTGGTGGGTTATGTGTTCCGCACCATCGGCATCGATCTGCCGCGCGTCTCGCGCGCAATGGCCGACCAGGGCACCAAGGTGGACAGCCGAGATGCATTGGCCGAGGGCGATCTGGTGTTCTTCGGCCGTCGTGGCCATGTCGATCACGTCGGGATCTACATTGGCAATGGCCAATTCCTGCACGCACCGCGTACCGGCCGCGATGTCACCGTCTCCAGCCTGACCACCGGCTATTGGGCGCAGAAGTATCTGGAAGCCCGCCGTCTGGCGACCGGCAGCTGAGCAGACGCTCCGCAGTCACACCTCCCGCTCGATGACGCCGCCACAAGGCGGCGTTTTCGCATCTGCGCTCAGGGTCGGGGCGCACCGGCGTGGTAACGGGCAATCGTCGATTCGATGCCCTTGCTCAGTGCCATCACTTTCAGCGCGTATTCGGACAGTCGCCGATCTTCTTCGCTGTCTGGCGTCCAGCCCGGCACGTCCACTGGCTGGCCCTCGCCATCCACCGCCACGAACACGATCACGCAATGCGTGCACAGCGTTGCCTGCCCGGCATCCTGCATCGGGTCGCGGGCGCGCACATCCACGGCAAAGTGCATCGAGGTCGTGCCGGTATGGATCAGCGTGGCCTCCACGCTGACCAGATCGCCGATCCGGATCGGGGCGACGAAACGGATACCGCCCACCGCCACGGTGACGCTGTAATGCCCGCTCCAGCCCACGGCGGCGGCATAGCCGCACTGATCGATCCAGCGCATCACCTGCCCGCCATGCACCTTGCCGCCGAAATTCACGTCCGATGGCTCGGCCAGGAACCGCATGGCCAATTGGCGTTGCTGCCCACTCATGCGGACAGACCGATCAGAACGGGATGTCGTCGTCGAACGGCACGTCGTTGCCGCCGAAATCGGCCACCTTCGCGGCCGGGGCCGGCTCGCGTCGCTGCGCCGGAGCGCTGCGCTGCGGACGCTCGCCACCGCCATAGCTGCCGCCACCGCCGCTGCGCTGCTGGTAGCCACCGCCTTCCCGGCCACCTTCGCCACCACGCTGGCCGCCTTCCCCGCCGCCGATCATCTGCATCTCGTCGGCCACGATGTCGGTGGTGTAGTGCTTCACGCCATCCTTCTCGTAGGAGCCGTACTCAAGACGCCCCTCGATGTAGACCTGGCGGCCCTTCTTCAGGTACTCGCCGGCGATCTCGCCCAGCTTGCCGAACAGCTTGACGCGATGCCATTCGGTCTTTTCCTGCTGGTTGCCGTCACGATCCTTGCGCACGCTGGTGGTGGCCACGCTCAACGTGGTGATCGCCATCCCGCCCTGGGTGTATTTCACGTCCGGGTCGTTGCCAAGATTGCCGACCAGAATGACTTTGTTGACGCCGCGTGCCATGGGATTCCTCGAATTCGTGTCGCCCGGTTCAGGCGCTGCCATTGAAGTATAGCGGCGTGCCGCCCGCAGCCGGTGGATGCCGCATGGCAGGGTCGGAAAAACCCCCTTCCGCTTATAATTCAGCCGTCATCCCACGGTTGCCATCATGCCCGCCACCCAGCCCCCGCCTGCCCCACTCGACCTTCCGGCCATCCAGGCCCTGGCCGCACCGGACATGGCCGCGCTGGATGCGCTGATCCGCCGTCGGCTGGCCTCGGACGTGGTGCTGATCAACCAGGTGGCCGAATACATCATCGGGGCGGGTGGCAAGCGGCTGCGGCCGATGCTGCTGCTGCTGACGGCCGGCGCGCTGGGCGACGGGCACGGCAAGGACATCGGCGCCGACGCGCACCAGCTGGCGGCAGTGGTGGAATTCATCCACACCTCCACCCTGCTGCACGACGACGTGGTCGACGAATCCGACCTGCGTCGCGGCCGCAAGACCGCCAATGCGGTCTGGGGCAACGCCGCCTCGGTGCTGGTCGGCGATTTCCTGTATTCGCGCAGCTTCCAGCTGATGGTGGAGCTGGAGCGGATGGACGTGCAGAAGATCCTTGCCGACACCACCAACATGATCGCCGAGGGCGAGGTGCTGCAGCTGCTGCACGTGCGCAACCCGGACACCGACGAAGCCGCCTATCTGCGCGTGATCGAGCGCAAGACCGCGATCCTGTTCGCCGCCGCCACCCGCCTCGGCGCGCTGCTGGCCGGTGCGGATGCCGCCACCCAGCAGGCGCTGCACGATTACGGGCTGGCGCTGGGCTACGCCTTCCAGATCGCCGACGACGTGCTGGACTACGCCTCTGACGCGCAGACCTTGGGCAAGAATCTTGGCGACGACCTGGCCGAAGGCAAGATGACTCTGCCGCTGATCCACGCGATGGCGCATAGCGATGACGGAGTGCGCGCCGAGCTGCGGCGGATCGTGGAAGAAGGCGATCTTGACGGGCTGGCCACGGTGCAGGCGGCGATTGCCCGCTGCGACAGCCTGGATTACAGCCGCGCGCGAGCCACGGAATACGCCGACGCCGCCGACGCCGCGCTGGCCACGCTGCCGGGCAACACCTACGTGGAAGCGCTGCGCGGGCTGGCGCGTTATGCGGTCAGCCGCGACCACTGAGAGCGATTTACTCGCGCAGGGCAAAGCGTCCTGCAAAGAAGCCATGCATCATCGCGTAGGCGCGACGTGCGGCACGCGGGTCGTACTTGCAGCCGGGCTTGTTGGCGGTTTCCAGCGCAAAGCAGTGCATCGCGCCGCTGAAATTCACGAACTGCCAATCCGCACCGGCACGATCCATTTCGTCTTCAAACGGCACGATCGCCGCCTTCATGTCCACCACCAACACCACGTAGTCGTCACCGGCCTGCTGCCTGGCCTTGTCCAGCGCAGTGGGCGTGACCCCGTACCAGTCCGGCACCATCAGCAGGCCCGGACGCTTGGCCACCGAGGCATCGTCATAGACCACGTAGCCGCTGAAACGATCCTTGCCGACGCTCCATTCAACGGGCTTCGCCTGCATGGCGGCGAATGCGGGAGCGGCGGCGAACAACAGCCCGAAGGCGAGCAGGAGACGGCGCATGGCGGCTCTTCCAAAGGGAAAGGCGGCAGCATAGCCGCGCGGCATTCAGGTGTCGTGACGGGCCGGAAAAACGACGTGCCTCAGGCGATGCCCATGCCCTGGATGCCGGAAATCGCGTCCGGGTCGAAGCCGGCCAGCCGCGCAAAGTGGCGGCCGCGTTCGACGTAATTGCGGTACGGCCCGAAGCTGGGCGCACCGGGCGAGAGCAGCACCACGCCGCCGTCGGGCAGGGCCGCACGCGCCTTGTCCATCGCATCGGCCAGATCGCACGCGGCCTCCAGCGCGAAACCGGCCTGCGCGGCGACCGGCATCAACAGCGCGTGGATGCGCGGGCCATTCTGTGCAGCAAGGCCGTGACCCATGGTGATCACCGCGCGCGGCGCGTGTTCACGCATGGCATCGGCAAATTCGTCCCACGGCAGGCCGCGGTCGTGGCCACCGACCAGCACCGCGACGTCGCGGCCGGCATACAGGTCGAGCGCCGCCTGCGTGGCCATCGGCGTGGTGCTGATGGAATCGTTGACGTAGAGATAGCCGTCCTTTTCGCCCAGCGGCTGCAACCGGTTGGGCAGCGGCTGGAAGCTGGCGGCGCGCGCGGCGAGCTTCACCGCATCGAGGCCGAACGCCTCCAGCGCGGCCAGCACCGCGCACAGGTTGCTGCGGTTGTGGCGGCCGGGCAGCGGCAGCGCGGCGGTATCCATCACGAAAACATCGCCGCGATGCAGCGCGTCACCGCGCAGATGCCAGCCGCGTGCGTCGCCATACCAATGGATGTCGCTGTCCGGCAGCTGCAGCTTCGCCAGCAGCGGATCGGCGGCGTTGAGCACGGCGATGCGCGGCTTGGCCGCCGTCACCAGCGCCAGCTTGTCGGCGATGTAGCGCGCTTCGCTGCCGTGCCAGTCCAGATGCTCCGGATGCAGGTTGGTGACGATGGCGATGCGCGGGCGCGCGCCGGAGGCGGCAACGTCGCGGGTCTGGTAGCTGGACAATTCGATGGCCCAGACATCGGCATCGTCATCCAGCAGTTCCAGCAATGGCAGACCGATGTTGCCGCACAGGGCGGTGCGCAGCCCCGCCGCGCGCAGCAGGTGCGCCAGCAGCGAGGAGGTGGTGCTCTTGCCCTTGGTGCCGGTCACGCAGATGGCATTGGCCACTTCGCTGGCGGCATCGGCGCGCTCGGCGAACCACAGCGCGGTGCCGCCGATGAAGCGGGTGCCCTGCTGCGCGGCGAACACCGCTTCGGGCTTGTTCGGGCTGATGCCAGGCGACTTCACCACCACTTCGAATGCGGCCAGCCGCTCGCCGGTGGCCGCGTGTTCGATGGCCAGCAGCGGATCGCCCAGCACCGCCGCTTCCGCTGCTTCGGTTTCGCTGCAGAACAGCGTCAACGCTTGCTGCGGCATACGCGCACGCAGGGCGCGATAGGCGGCGCGGCCTTCGTGGCCCCAGCCCCACAGCGCCACCCGGCGGCCGCACAGGTCGGCGATGCGCAGTCGCTCAGGCAGCGAAGCGGGCACGCAGGCGCTCCCACAGCGCGGCGGGGATGCGGTGTTCATCGTCCAACGCCAGCAGCGGTTCGATGGCCAGCGCATCCGCGTCCAGCTGCGGCAGGATCTGCTTGGCGAAGCGCGCCACCACCGCGTCCTCGCGCCAGTCCGGACGCTGCGCCAGCAGCGTCATCGCCGCGCGCGACTCGCGGCCCTCGCCCACGCATTCGAACGGCTTGTGGTCACCGTATTCCAGCAGTGCGTCGAAGCCTGGGACCTGTGCCGGGTCGTCCAGCAGGTTGCGGCCGACGATGCCGACCAGACGCAGCTTGGGCAGGAACGGCGCCAGCGCCAGGAACACGAAATGGCACTTCGGGCAGACCCCGCACCAGCGGCTGGTGGGGCGCTCGCCGAGGATGTGGAAGTTGCGGTTGCAGCTGGAGAAATGGTTGTCGTAACGATCCGTCTTCGCGAACTGCCGCGCCACCGCAAGCTCGCTCAATGGCCGCAGCAGCGAGTAGTAGTGCAGATCGGCGGCGACGTGCGTTTGCAGGTATTCGCCGAACGCAGACTCGAACGCCCAGCCCTTCGACCACTGGTGGTTGACTTCGCCCGTCCCCGGGATCAGCGAGCCGTAGCTGGCCGAACGTTCGTTGGAGAACACCACCTGGTCCACGCCCAGCAGCACCGCGGCGAAGGCCATGATCGCCGAGTTCACCGCGGTCACCGGGATGTGGCCGTTCCATGCGCCCTGGCGGTTGAATTCGAACAGCTGCGGTGCCAGCTGGCGGCCGATGTTGAGGGTGGGCAGGCCGGTGTGTGCGGCGCAGGCGGCGATCAGCTGCGAACCGCCGATCCACGTCACCGTCTGTTCGACGCCCTCGGCGCGCAGCGCCTCGATGCTGACCAGCGAATCCTTGCCGCCGCCGATGGCGACCAGCGCGTGTTGGCGCAGGCCGAGTGCAGGCGCGGGCAGCGACGGCGCGACGTCGGCCGGAAAGCGGATCCTGCCGCGCAGGTCCAGCCCGTTGCGGTAGGCGAATTCGCCCAGTCCGTTGCGGTAGACGGTTTCCAGCAGCGCCGCGGTGTCGGCGTCGATGGCGTAACTGTCGATGCGGATTTCATCCGCCACCGCCGCCTTGTAGTAGCTCACTCCGGCGATCAGGTGCAGCAGCCGCAGCGCGCGCTGTGCGGCCTCGGCGCGCGTTTCGTCCAGCGCGAACGGCGCGCCCGGCACGGTGACGGTCTCGGTCAGCTCGGGGCCGTTGTCGAAGGCGTACCCCAGCTGCGCCACGCCGGTCTGCGCATCGAAGCCGCAGCGGACGAAGCGGAACGTGCGGATGGCGTCGCGGTTGAAAATCCAATCGGTCATGGTTGCTCGATCAATTGCTGCGTGGCGGAGCCCGCGTCCGGAAGGACGGCTTCCGCCGGCAGCGCCCGCAGATTGTAGGCGCTGGCCATGCTGAAACCGTAGGCGCCGGCGTCGGCGATCAGCAGCACGTCGTCCGGCGCGGTGGCGGCGGGCAGCTTGACCCGGTGGCCGAACACGTCGCTGGACTCGCAGATCGGCCCGACCACATCGAAATCGCGCAGCGCGCTGTCGTCCAGCCGCGACAGGTTGTGGATGTCGTGCCAGGCGTCGTACAGCGCCGGGCGGATCAGCGCATTCATGCCGGCGTCCAGCCCGACCCGCAGCACCTCGTCCTTCTCCACCACCTGGGTGGCGCGCGCCAGCAGCACGCCGGCTTCGGCGACGAGGAAGCGGCCCGGCTCGATCGCCAGCTGGAAGGCCGGATGCACCGCCTTGATTTCGGCCAACCCTGCCGCCCAGGTATCGAGGTCGAACGGCTCGTCGTCGTCGGTGTAGGGAATCGGCAGGCCGCCGCCGATGTCCAGCACCTCCACGCTGCCGATGCGGCGGGCGAAACCGGCCAGCTCGTCCACCACTTCCTGCCAGTGGCCGATGGTTTCGATGCCGCTGCCCAGGTGCGCGTGCAGGCCGGTGATGCGCACGTCCAGCGCGCGCGCGGCATCGACGAACTCGTCCACGCGCTGCGCCGACAGCCCGAACTTGGCCTCCTTGCCGCCGGTGTTGACCTTCTCGTGGTGGCCATCGCCGTGGCCCAGATCAATCCGCAGCCACAGCGTGCGGCCGCGGAACGCCTCCGGCCAGCGCTGCAGCAGCTCGACGTTGTCCACCGTCACCGTGACGCCGTGCGCCAGTGCCGCCTGGTATTCGCCGATCGGCGCGAAGCTGGGGGTGAACAGCACGCGCTGCGGGTCGAGGCCGGGCAGCGCGTCGAACACGCGCTCGATCTCGCCCAGCGACACGCACTCCAGCCCGAAACCCTCATCCACCAGCGTGCGCAGGATCTCCGGATGCGGGTTGGCCTTGATCGCGAAATAGCGCCGGTCCACCGCCGCGATCGCCTTCAGCTGGGCGGCGCGCGCGCGCACCGTCGGCAGGTGGTAGGCATAGCGCGGCGTGCCCTGCTGCGCCAGCCGCAGCAGGGCTTCGCGCTCGGCCGGGGCCTGCCACCACGGTGCCGGCCGCGGCCGGAACGTGCCTTGAATCTCGCGCCAGCGCGGGCCGAACACATCGGCCTCGTGCACCGGCATCGCACCGGAGTCGATCAGCGCCTCGTGCAGCTTGGGCAGCATGCCGTCGGCGGCGGCTTCATCCACCACGAAGGTCAGATTGAGGTCGTTGGACGACTGCGAGATCAGGTGCACGCGCTCGCGCCCGAACATCGCCCATACGTCCTGCAATTTGTGCAGCAGCGAACGCATGCCGCGCCCGACCAGGGTGACCGCCGCGCAGGGTGCGATGATCTTGACCCGGCAGATCTGCGCCAGGTCTTCCGACAGGCGGGTGAGCACGTCGGTGGAAATCAGGTTTTCCGAAGGATCCAGCGACACCGTGACGTTGGTTTCGGCCGAACCGATCAAGTCCACCGACAGGCCGTGCTGCTTGAACCGCGCGAACACGTCGGCCAGGAAGCCGACCTGCTGCCACATGCCGATGCCTTCCATCGACACCAGCACGATCCCGTTGCGGCGGCTGATCGCCTTCACCCCCGGCACCGGCGCGGCGGCGTCATCAATACTGGTGCCGGGCAGCTGCGGATGCTCGGTATCGAGAATGGCCATCGGCACGCCGGCGTTGCGGCACGGCCGCAGCGAGCGCGGGTGCAGGACCTTGGCACCGGTGGTGGCGATTTCCTGCGCTTCGTAATAGTCCAGCCGGGTCAGCAGGCGCGCGTCCGGCACCTCGCGCGGGTTGGCGCTGAACATGCCGGGCACGTCGGTCCAGATTTCTACCCGACGGGCGCCGAGCAGCGCGCCGAAATAGGCGGCGGAAGTGTCCGAACCACCGCGCCCGAGGATCGCGGTGCCGCCGTCCTGGTGCCGCGCGATGAAGCCCTGGGTGATCAGCAGCCGCGTGGGCTGGGAGGCGAAGTGCACGCGCCAGTCGGCGCTGCCCTGCCAGCGGCAGTTCACCGACAGCCGCTGCGCCCACGCGCTCTGGTTGGGCTGCGGCGGCAGCGCGTCGAGCCAGTCGCGCGCATCCATCCAACCGATGTCCAGCCCCTGCGCGCGCAGGTAGGCAGCTCCTATCGTGGACGACAGCAGCTCGCCCTGCCCCAGCACTTCGGCCTGCCAGTCCAGCGTGCGGGTGGCCGCGCGTGGATCGGCCAGCAGGCCGTGCAGCGCGGCCAGCCGCTGGCCCAGCACCGCGTCGGCGTCGAGATCGAGGTCAGTCACGAACTCGCGGTGCCGTGCATTGAGTTTGGCCACCCGCTCCGCGCTGTCGGCGGCGCCGTCGGCAATCGCAGTCAGTTCATTGGTGACGCCGGACAGCGCCGACACCACCACCAGCACCCGCGCATCGTGATCGCGTGCACGCGCGGCCGCCAGTTTCCCGATGGTGTCCCAGCGCGTGCGTTTCGAAACCGAGGTGCCCCCGAACTTGAGGACAAGCCAGCGATCGTCGGACACGGGGGAGGCGGACATGGGCGTAGGTATGGAGGCTGGGGGAGGCAGGGAGCCGCGGTGCGCGGGTTCAGGCATTCTAGCGGCCCATCCCCACCAAATGACGCATCGCAACATGGCACGTCGTTATATGCAACTGGACGTTTTCGCTTCCCGCCCCGGCGACGGCAACCCGCTGGCCGTGGTGCTGGATGCGCAGGGACTCGACGACGCCACCATGCAGGCGATCGCGCGCTGGACGCGGCTGCCGGAAACCACCTTCGTGTTCCCGCCCACCACGCCGGAAGCGACCCACGCGATCCGCATCTTCAGCCCACGCCGCGAGGTGCCGTTTGCCGGCCACCCCAGCGTCGGCACCGCCTATGCACTGCTGGACGCGGGGCGGGTGACGCCGCGCGCTGGCCTGCTGGTGCAGCAGGGCATCGCCGGCAACCTGCCGCTGCGCGTGCATGGTGAGGGTTCGGCGCGCACGGTGGCGGTGCGCACGCCGCGCGCCCGCGTGCAGGAAGTCACCACGGCCGATGATGCCCGCCTGACCGCCGCGCTGGCCGGGCTGGAACTGGGCGCGCTGCCGCCGGTGCTGATGGACGGCGGCCGTCGCTGGTGGCTGGTGGAACTGGCCAGCGAAGCGCATCTGCGCAGCGTCGAGCCGAACTGGGACGCCATCGCCGCATTGGCCGAGGCCAGCGACAGCATGGGCCTGTTCGTCTATGCGCGCAGCGATGACCCTGTCTATTACTACGCCGTGCGCGCCTTCGTCGGCGCACCGGCGCGCTTCGAGGACGCTGCCTCCGGCGCGGCCAACGCCACTCTCGCTGCATGGCTGGCCGATCGCGGCGCCCTGCCCGGCAGCGACGGCTTCTACCGCGTCAGCCAGGGCCGCGAAGTGGGCCACGACGCCATCATCGAACTCACCGTCGATGCCGACGGCGAAGTCTGGTCCGGCGGCCGCGCGGCGATGGTGGTGACCGGCGAACTGGAGTGGCCCGTCTCAATGGCGCCCTGATACCGGTGCTGCCTGGTCGGGTGTCGTCAGCACCCGCCGCAGGCCACGCCAAAGCATGCGCCAGAGCAGCCAAGCCCCCAGCGCGAGGCTCAGGCTGACGGCCAATGTCAGCAGCATGGCCAACCACGGATGCGCCAGCAACAATGCCAGCGCACCCATCACCAACCCGTCCTCCAGCGTCGATGCCAGCCAGTTGCTGACCGGCTCCGGCGATGTATTGAGCAAGGCCCGCGTGCCGGCCTTCAAGCCGTGGCTGACCAGTGCCACACCCGCACCGGCCGCCAGTATGCCGGTGCCCAATTCGCCATTGGGCGACAAGGTGGCCGCCGCCAGAAAGGCCCCAGCGGGGATGCGTGCAAGGGTTTGCAGCAGATCCCAGATCGAGTCCACCCCCGGGATCTTGTCCGCAACGAATTCGGCCACCGCCAAACCGCCGGCCGTTGCCAGCACCCAGGTCGATTGCGTGGCCTGCAGCGCCGGCGGCAGTTCCACCCAGCCCAGCAACCCGGCCAGCCCCACGCCGAACACGGTGAGATAGGCACGAATACCCGCCAGCCAGGCCAGCAACAGGCCAATCGCGAACAGATGGGCATCGGTCATGCGGGTGATACCGAACCAGGTACCCGCACTATCGAACATGCCGCCGGCAAGCGCCAGCGGCAGGCGGCCTTCAGCACATCATTTCGCCTTCACCGGCACCAGCCGCAGATCCTGGAAGTCGAAGCTGAAGTCGGTCAGCGGCGAGATCGGCTGCATCCGCAGCTCGCGGATGTTGCCATCCGGATCCAGCGCGAAGTTGACGAAGGCATCGGCGTTCAGGCCGCGGTCGCGCCAGCGCACGATGAAGCTGTCATGCTGCCAGTGCTCGATGTCGCCCAGCAGCTCGGCGGTCTTGGCGAACTGCAGCTCCAGCCCCTTCGCGCCCTGACGGATCAGAACGTCGCCATACCACGGATCGCGGTAGGTACCGGCGTATTTCGCCAGCGGCAGCGACGACCTGCTGTTGGCGTCGCGCGCGGCGACGTGCTTCTGCCAGTCCTCGTCGGCATTGCCCTGCGCCTTAGCGAACGCGGCGGCATAGCCCTTCAGCCAATCATTGCCGGACTTGCCCAGCAGCATGTCCAGCGCTTCATAGGTGATCGCGTTGAAGGCCACGCCCGCCTCGGCACTGGTCAGCACCACCACGCCGATCTTCTCGTTCGGCAGCAGGGTCAGGCGCGAGACCTGGCCCGGCCAGCCGCCGGTGTGCCAGACCAGCTTGTGGCCGGCGTAGTCGGACAGCTGCCAGCCCTGCGCATAGCCCATCGCGTTCGGAGTGGCCGCGGCCAGCTCGGGGATGGACGGCTTGCCAACCGGGATCGGCGTCAGCACCGTCCACATCTCGCGCTGGCGCTGCTCGGAGAACAGCCGCTTGGCGCTATCGCCCGTGCCGGAGATCACACCGCCGGCCAGCTGCACGTTCATCCACTTGGCGATGTCGTGCACGCTGGAATAGATGCCGCCGGCGCCGGAGACATTGCGCCAGCTGGTCACGCCAACCGGGCGCAGGTCCTTGAAGTCGAACTTGGCGTTGCCCACCGCCACGTTGTCGCCGGGCTTGAGGTCGTCGCTGTTGAAGCGTGTCTCGGTCATGCCCAGCGGTTGCCAGATGCGGGTCTGCAGGAATTGCCTGAACGACATGCCGGAGGCGGTTTCCACCACCAGCCCGGCAACGCCGAACAGGATGTTGTCGTAGGCGTACTGCTCGCGGAAACCACCGGTCAGGGGCACGTCCTTCAGGCGCTCGGCGACTTCGCGCGTGGTGTACGTGGTGGTAGGCCAGTACAGCAGGTCGCCCGCGCCCAGGCTCAGGCCGCTGCGGTGCGCCAGCAGATCGCGGATGCGCATTTCGCGGGTCACGTAGGCATCGCTCATGCGGAACCACGGCAGGTGGTCAATGACCCGGTCGGTGGTCTTCAGCTTGCCGTCGTCCTGCAACATATTCAGCGCCGCGGCGGTGAACGCCTTGGTGTTGGAAGCGATCGCGAACATGGTGTGTTCGTCCACCTTCGCCGGCTTGCCCAGTTCGCGCACGCCGTAGCCGCGCGCCAGCACCACCTGCCCGTCCTTGACGATGGCCACCGCCACGCCGGGCACGTCGAACTGCTTCTGCACCGCTTCGACGTAGGCATCGAAGCGGGCCAGCCGCACCGCGTCCGGCAGCGGCGCGGCCAGCGGCAGCATGGTGTCGTCGATGCGCACCGGCGGTGCCTGCTGCGCCAGCACGGGCGCGGCAATTCCCAACGTGAGAACAAGGGCAAGGGCCAGCGGGGCGATGCGCATGACGGGGCTTCCTCGAGGATCGAAAGCGCCGAGTATGCCGGCCCTG
The DNA here is from genome assembly GCA_028868545.1 of Lysobacteraceae bacterium. Classification (GTDB taxonomy): domain Bacteria; phylum Pseudomonadota; class Gammaproteobacteria; order Xanthomonadales; family Xanthomonadaceae; genus Thermomonas. Next base: position 40,709 of record JAGWUF010000013.1, read on the forward strand.
GTGGCGCAGCGCGATGCGTCATCGGTCATGGCGCGGGAAGCCCGCCGATTTTCAATCCCGCACGCGATAATGCGCGGATGCGAAACCCCGACACCACCCGTGCCCTTTGGCAGATCCATTTCTGCGTGCTGCTGTGGGGCTTCACCGCCATCCTCGGCAAGCTCATCACCCTGCCGGCGCTGCCGCTGGTGTGGTGGCGGATGTTGCTGGTGGTGGCCACCCTGGCATTGCTGCCGAAGGTTTGGCGCGGGCTGCACGCAATGCCGGTGCGCACGCGCTGGGCCTATGCCGGGATCGGCGTGCTGGTGGCGCTGCACTGGCTGACCTTCTACGGTGCGATCAAGCTGGCCAATGCCTCGGTGGCGGCCACCTGCATTGCCTTCGCCACGCCGATGACCGCGTTGATCGAACCGCTGCTCACGCGGCAGCGCTTCCGCCCCGGCGATCTGGCGCTGGGCGTGCTGTCGCTGCCCGGCATCTGGCTGGTGGTGGGGGGCGTGCCAACGGGGATGCATGCCGGCGTCGTGGCAGGCGTGGTGTCGGCGCTGCTGGTGGCGCTGTTCGGCAGCCTGAACAAGCGCATGGTGAACGCCGGCGGGCCGCTCACCGTCACCGCATTGGAACTGGGTGCTGGGGCATTGGCGCTGACCCTGCTGGCCCCGTTGATGCCGATCCTGGCTCCCGCTTTTGCCGGCCCGTTATTGGTCATCCCCGCACCGATGGATGCGCTCTGGCTGGTCGTTCTGGCACTGGCCTGCACCCTGCTGCCCTTCGCCCTGAGCCTGGTCGCCCTGCGTCATTTGTCGGCCTTCACCGCGCAACTGTCGATCAATCTGGAGCCTGTCTACGCGATCGCACTTGCGGCCGTGATCTTCGGCGAACAACAGGAATTGACGGTGCGCTTCTATCTGGGCGTGGCCATCATCCTCGGCGTGGTGTTCGCCCAGGGCTTGCTGGCCGGCCGGCGCGCACCCGCCCATCCCGAACAGGTGGGCGTCAGCGAAACCCACCACGTCGCCGATTGATGCAGGACATGGCACGCTAGCACCATGTATCTGCGCTATTACGGCCTGAACGAGCCACCCTTTTCCATCACCCCCGACCCGCGTTTCGTGCATTTGAGCGAGCGCCATCGGGACGCCTTGGCGCATCTGCTGTTCGGCATCGACAAGGGCGGCGGCGGCGGGTTCGTGCAGCTCACCGGCGAGGTGGGGACCGGCAAGACCACGCTGAGCCGGTTGCTGCTGGAACAGTTGCCGGAGCATGCACGCATCGCGCTGGTGCTGAATCCCAAGCAGAACGCCATCGAGCTGCTGGAAACCATCTGCGAAGAACTGCGCATCGACATCGCCGGCAAGCGCGGCAGCGCCAAGGGGCTGATCGATGCGCTCAACGCCTATCTGCTGCATGCCTATGCGCAGGGCCTGCGGGTGGTGGTGCTGATCGACGAAGCGCAAAACCTGCCGGCCGACACGCTGGAGCAAGTGCGCCTGCTGACCAATCTGGAAACCGACACCCAGAAACTGCTGCAGATCCTGCTGCTGGGCCAGCCGGAGCTGCGCAGCCTGCTGGCGCGCCCGGAGTTGCGCCAGCTGGCGCAGCGCATCACCGCCCGCTTCCACCTGCAACCGCTGGACGTGCGCGAAACCGATGCCTACCTGCGCCATCGCTGGCGGGTGGCCGGCGGTACGCGGTTTCCCTTCGATGCCAAGGCGGTGCAGCGCCTGCACCGGCGCTCCGGCGGTGTGCCGCGTCTGCTCAACGTGATCGCCGAACGCGCCCTGCTGGCCGGCTATGCGCGGGATGCGGTGGGCATCGACAAAACCCTGATCGACCTGGCCGCCGATGAAGTGCTGCCGCCCGCCATGCAACCCCACCACTGGCGCTGGGTGGCGGTGGCCGCCGCGGTGGCCGCCATCGCCACGCTGGGGTTTGCGGCGCTGCAACTGCGCGGCTCGACGGATGCCACCAAGCCGGCGGCCCCGTCTGCGGTCGTCGCGGCATCGCCGCTCGACCCCGCTGCCAAAGTTCCACCCGCCACCGTTCTCGATGCCGCCGCACTGGTGCAGCAGATCACCACCACCGGCAGCAGCCCGGTGGCAGGCTGGGAACACTTGTTGCGGCTCTGGAAGCTGCCGGCCACCAGCATTGCGGTGACGCCTGCCGGTGGCTGCACGCCCGGCAATCGCAGCGATGTGCACTGCGTGCAAGGCCGGGCCCGGCTGGAAATCCTGACCGCGCTGGATCGCCCGTTGCTGCTGCGTTTGCAGGCCGGCAACACCCCTGCGTGGGCGGTGTTGCTGGGGACCGATGCGCGCAGTGTCCGCTTGCTGCTGGGCAAACGCGAGGTGCAGGTGGACAGACGCGTGTTGCTGACGCACTGGAACGGCGATTACGCCGCGTTGTGGGTGGGACAGGCCGACGTGCCACCCACGGCCGCGGAGATCAGCGCCTTCCAGAGCGCGCGCGGCCTGCCGGCCGATGGCGTGGCCGGCTCTTTGACCTTGATGGCACTGGCCAATGGCCTGCCCGGCCCGCACTTGCTGCGGGTGTTGGAGTGATTGCATGTCGTTGATCCTGGAAGCCCTGCGCAAATCCGAAGCCGAACGTCGTCGTGACAACACGCCCGACGTCGCGCTCGAATTGCCGCCCGCCCCCACCCGCACCAGCCATCGCCCACCCGCATGGTTGCTGCCGATGGCACTGCTCACCGTGGCATTGCTGGCCCTTGGCGGCTGGCTGGGTACGCGCATGGCCACACGCGACAACGCCGCCAGCGCGCCATCCGCAAGCGCACAAGACAGCGCAGACACCACCACTCCAGCAGTTGCCACGCCATCGGCGCCGGCCCCGCTGCCCGCACCCCAGTCTGCATCCACATTCGCGTCTGCATCCGCACCGTCACCGGCCACGGCGACCATGGTCGCAACGCCAGCGACAATTCCCGCCCCACTCCCTAAACCCGCAGTACCGCCCAGACCCGAACCGGCCGCGCCTGCTGTCCCACCACCTGCGCCGGTACTGCCTGCCAGCGCGGTACCCAACCTCGCCGATACCGGCCTGCCACCGGTGAAGTTGAGCATGCACATGTGGGATGCCGACCCCGGCAAGCGTTTCGTCATCCTCGATGGCCAGCGCATGGGTGAAGGCGACCGCAGCGGCGCGCTGTCCGTCATCACCATCGAGCGCAATGGCGTGGTGATCGAACGCAACGGTCAGCGCGCCCGCATTCCACTTCCCTGACCGCCATGCACACCATCGATTTCGACCTCGACCCCGGCCACGACTTCGTCGAACTCAACCAGCTGCTGAAACTGGCCGGCCTGTGCGATTCCGGCGGTGCCGGCAAGCAGCTGGTGGCCAGCGGCGCAGTGCAGGTGGATGGCGTGAGGGAGCTGCGCAAGACCGCCAAGATGCGTGCCGGGCAGATGGTGCGGGTGGGCGATGTCACGATCCGGGTGCGCGCGGCGGCCTGAAATTTTTTTCAGCCCGGGTGCGAGATCGCCCACCGCGATGCCAATCATGGCTGCACGATGTGCGATCAGTGCGCCGAAGCCGCCGGTGTGACGACCGCGTCTTCACGCTTGGCCTGCTGATTTTCGGCCCCGGCCTGATGGGTTTCTGCCGGCGGCGTCAATGCAGGCATCGCCAGCACCGCGCCATCGAGTTCGGCCATCGGGCTCTCGCTCGGACAAGTGGCATCGGGGAAGCCGAATTGCTTGCGCAAGGCAAGGCCGCAGGCATTGATGTCGGCCACGTCCTGATTGCCGGCATCGGCCGGCTGCACGCACTGGTGTTCATACGCGCGCCGGAAACTGTCGCGCCGCTGCAGGAACTGGACACCGCAACGGCGTGCCAGCCGAATGCGATCCAGGTCATCCTCCACCGCATTGGCGCCGGACAGGCCGAACTTGTCCAGCTCGTCGTCGGTGAGGATGCGCAAGGTCCGGTTGGGCACCGTGGTCATCAGGTCGTAGACTTCGATGGACGCGCCGTTGCGTTCCAGATAATTGCGCAATTCGTCGCTGAGCCGGCGCAGTTCTTCGCCCAATTCCTTGCGGGATGTCGCGGCGGACTTCACCCGGATCATCCGGTGCACGCCCACCGGGCCCACCACCACCCGCATGTCGCCAGCCGCCAGCAGCAGCACGCAGGCACTGTGGCAGACCGAATCGCCGCGCACCCAGATCGTCCAGTCGTTTTCGCCGATGGCATCGCCGGCACGCATCGCCGACTCCACGCTGCCACCACCGGAATCGATATCCAGAATGCGCTTGCCGATGCCAAGATCCCCCGCGACCTTGCCCACCCGCTCGGCCAGCGCGGCGAAACTGGGCGTGACCTTGCCCTTGTAGCGCAGCCGGATCAGGCCGGTGGCACGGCAATCCTGCAGGGTGCCACGCAGGTCGATGTAGGCCAGCGACAACACCGGCTTGCCATCCCCGTTGCGGTAATCGGCACTGCAATCCACCCAGGCGTCCCCGGCCTCCAGCCGCTCCGGCGACCAATCAATCTGCGCCTGCTCCTTGCGCTGCACCACCGGCGCCGGGGCCTCCAGCGGCTCGGTGCTGGCACTGGTTTGGACACCGGATGTGCGGCTGCAGGCAGCGGCCAGCAGCAGGAACAGGGCAGTCAGGGTGCGATGGAGCGGCATCGGTGCGGTCGGCGGGGGCAAGACCCAAGAGTCTAGTGCGCCAGAGTCTAGTGCGTGCCCCGTCGAAAGCTGCAACAGCGGATGAATCGACCGCCGGCCCGCAGCGGCGATAATGGGCGATGACCACGCCCGCCACCTTCGCCGACCTTCCCCTCGCCCCCACCCTGCGCGCCGGCCTCGATGCGCTCGACTACACCGCCCTCACGCCGATCCAGGCGCAGGCGCTGCCCGCCATCCTCGAAGGCCGCGACCTGGTCGCGCAGGCGCCCACCGGCAGCGGCAAGACCGCCGCGTTCGGGCTGGGCCTGCTGCAACGGATCGACCCCGCGGCCGGTGGCACGCAGGCGCTGGTGCTCTGCCCCACCCGCGAACTGGCCGACCAGGTGGGCAAGCAGCTGCGCAAGCTGGCCACCGGGATTGCCAATCTCAAGCTGTCGGTGCTGTGCGGCGGCATCCCGCTGGCGCCGCAGCTGGCCTCGCTGGCGCATGCGCCGCAGGTGGTGGTGGGCACGCCGGGACGGGTGCTGGAGCTGGTGCAGAAAGATGCGCTGAACCTGCGCGGCGTGCGCGTGCTGGTGCTGGACGAAGCCGACCGCATGCTCGACATGGGCTTCGACGAACCGATCCGCGCGCTGGTCAAGCGCACCCCGAAAACGCGGCAAAGCCTGCTGTTCTCGGCCACCTTCCCCGACGCCATCCGCACCCTGGCAACGGCCATGCTGCGCGAGCCGCTGCAGGTCAGCGTGGACGGCGGCGCGCAGCCGGCCACCATCGAAACGCATTTCTTCGAGGCCGAGCCGGCCCGCCGCGCGCCGCAGCTGGCCGCGCTGCTGCTGCAGTTCAATCCAGAATCGACGGTGGTGTTCTGCAACATGCGCAAGGACACCGAGGAAGTGGTGGGCTCGCTGGCGCACTACGGCTTCACCGCGCTGGCGCTGCACGGCGACATGGAGCAGCGCGACCGCGAGGAAGTGCTGGTGCGCTTTGCCAACCGCAGCTGCAACGTGCTGGTGGCCAGCGACGTGGCCGCGCGCGGCCTCGACATCGACGACATCGGCGCGGTGGTGAACTACGAACTGCCCACCGATGCGGATACCTACCTGCACCGCATCGGCCGCACCGGCCGCGCCGGCCGCGACGGGCTGGCATTGAGCCTGGTCGCACCAAACGAGCGCAACCGCGCCGCGCTGATCGAAGAACGCCAGGGACATCCGATCCGCTTCGAACGCATCGCCGCACTGGAAGGCAAGCCGCGCGGCGTGCCGCAGGCGGCCATGGCCACCCTGCGCATCGACGCCGGCCGCACCGACAAGCTGCGGCCCGGCGACATCGTCGGCGCACTCACCGGCGAGGCCGGGCTGGCGAAGGAGGCGGTCGGCAAGATCGACGTCTATCCCACCCGCAGCTACGTGGCCATCGCCCGCAAACAGGCGGCACATGCGCTGGAGCGGCTGCGTGCCGGCAGGATCAAGGGCCGCAAGTTCCGGGTGAATCTGCTATGAAACCGTCTTCGAAGCACCGCCTCACCAAGCCGTTCGTCGCCACCCCGCAAGCCGCTTCCGCCGCGTTGATCGAGCCTGACAATCTGCGCAAGAACTGGCGCTTCATCTATCCGTTCTTCGGCCTGCACATGCTGATGTTCGGGCTGTCCGGCTTTCTGCTGGCCTATGGCCCCAGCAGGCCGGATCTGCCCTTCGTTTACCTGCACGGCGGCATCGCCATCCTGGTCTATCTGGTGTTCTACCTGGTGATCTTCGGCCTCGATGAGGTCAAGTGGATGCTGATCAATGCCGCATTGGGCATCCTCGGCATCTATTCGCAGATCGGCTGGCTGCTGGCGCGCTTTGGCAGGAACATCGACAGCTATCCATGGCAGGTGCACATCACGCCGTTTCTTTATTACGTGCTGTACACCTTCCTGCTGCGACAGTTCCTGCTGGATGTCACCCGCAGCCGCGACAATCCGGTGCGGCGCGCCTGGGTCAACAACGGCTATGTGCTGCTGTCCCTGCTCATTTACGGTGCATTGCTGCTGCGTGGCGTTTGACTGCGTCAGGATCGCCTGCACTGCACATGTCCCCACGCCCACGGGGATGCGCGATCAATCTCTGGCCGGCTGAACCGCAACCTTGTGCCGGGGCAGCGCCAGCGAAATGGCCGCCGCCAGCGCGACGAATACCGCCGATATCGCCAGGCATGCACCCAGCCCCGTCAGCTGGAACACCCAGCCCGACAGCAGCGTGCCGAGCAGGCGACCCAGCGCGTTGGCCATGTAGTAGAAGCCGACGTCGAGCGAGACGCCGTCCTCGCTGGCGTAGCTGACGATCAGGTAGCTGTGCAGCGACGAATTGATCGCGAACAGCACGCCGAACACCATCAATCCGACGATCAGGACGGGCTCGGCCGCGTAGTCACGCGCCAGCAGCACCGCCATCGTCGCCGGGATGATCGCCAGCAGTGCCGCCCAACCGAATGCCGCGCGTCCGTCCGGCACTTCGCCGCCGCGTCGGCCGGTGACGTACGGCGCCAGCGACTGCACCAGCCCGTAGCCGATCACCCACGCGGCCAGGAACCCGCCTACCTGCCAGAAATCCCAGCCCAGCGACTGCGCCAGGAACACCGGCAGCGCCACCACGAACCACACGTCGCGGGCGCCGAACAGGAACAGCCGCGCCGCCGACAGCAGATTGATCGCGCGGCTCTTGGACAGCAGGTCGCGGAATCTCGGTTTGCGCTTCGCCTTGCCCAGGTCGCGCTTGAGCAAAGCCAGGCTCGACAGCCACACCAGCGCCAGCGCGACGGCCATCGCGGCCACGACCGCCCTGAATCCGACCGCGCTCAACAGCGCGCCGCCGAGGAAGAACCCGATCCCCTTCAGCGCGTTCTTGGAGCCGGTGAGCGCAGCCACCCAGCGGTAGAGCGTGCCCTGCCGGTCGCCCGGCACCAGCAGCTTGATGCTGCCCTTGGCGCTCATCTTGTTGAGGTCCTTGGCGATGCCGGACAGCGCCTGCGCCGCCATCACCCACGGCACCGTCAGCAGCGCCGATGGCACCAGCAACATCGACAGCGCCACCACCTGCATCGCCAGCCCGAGGTTCATCGTGCGATTGAGCCCAAGGCGTGCGCCCAGCCAGCCGCCGACGAGGTTGGTGATGACGCCGAAGAGCTCGTAGAACAGGAACAGCATCGCCACCTGCAGCGGCGAATAGCCCAGCTGGTGGAAGTGCAGCACCACCAGCATGCGCAGCGCGCCGTCGGTCAGGGTGAACGCCCAGTAATTGCCGGTGACCAGCAGGTACTGGCGAACGTCCGGCGACAGCCGCGCAAGCATCGGCTCAGCCCGCCTTGCCGACCAGCCGCACCAGCTCGGCGGTGCGGTTCACGTAGCCCCACTCGTTGTCGTACCACGCATAGAGCTTCACCTGGGTGCCGTTGATGACCATCGTGGACAGCGCATCGATGATGCTGGAGCGCGGATCGGTTCGGTAATCGATCGAGACCAGCGGACGGGTTTCATAGCCCAGCACGCCTTTGAGCGCGCCTTCGGCCGCGTCGCGCAGCAGCTGATTGACCTCCTCCACCGTGGTCGCGCGCGCTACCTCGAACACGCAGTCGGTCAGCGAGGCATTGGTCAGCGGCACCCGCACCGCGTGGCCGTTCAAGCACCCCTTGAGTTCGGGAAAAATCTCGGCGATGGCGGTGGCCGAACCGGTCGAGGTCGGGATCAGGCTGCTGCCGCACGATCGCGCGCGGCGCAGGTCCTTGTGCGGCGCATCGACGATGATCTGCGTATTGGTCAGGCTGTGGATGGTGGTCAGGCTGCCGTGGCGGATGCCCAGCCCTTCGTGGATCACCTTGACCACCGGTGCCAGGCAGTTGGTGGTGCACGAGGCCGCGGACACGATGCGGTGCCGCGCGGGATCGAAGCGCGCATGGTTCACGCCCATCACCACGTCCAGCGCGCCGGGCGACTTGACCGGCGCGGTCACCACCACGCGCTTCACGCCCTGATCCAGATACGGCTGCAGCACATCGGGCTTGCGGAACTTGCCGGAGGCTTCGATCACCACGTCGCAGTGCGCCCAGTCGGTGGCGGCCAATTCCTTGTTGTGGCTGACCGGAATGCGCGTGCCATCGATCACGATGGCCTCGCCGTCGGCCGTTGCTTCGCACTGCCAGCGCCCGTGCACGGAATCGAAATTCAGCAGATGCGCCAGCGTGGCGGCATCGCCGGTCGGATCGTTGATGTGGACGAATTGCAGCTCGGGATTGCCCCAGGCCGCACGCAGGGTGAGGCGGCCCATGCGGCCGAAGCCGTTGATGCCGACGCGGATGCTCATGCAGGGATCCCGTTGCTGGATGGAAGGGTGTCGATGAAGGTGCGAATCATCAGGTGCCGGCCCGCTTCGCCGCCCTCCGCGCCGGCTTGCGGGGCGCGGGGCCGCACACGGCAAGCACCTGACCGCCGCAGCAGTTGCGGGTGAGGAACCCGATCAGCTCGGCCATCCGCCGGAAGTCGGCGCTGTAGCGGATGAACCGGCCCAGCGGCTCGCCGCGGATCAGCCCGGCGGCGCTCAGCTCCTTCAGGTGGAACGACAGGGTGGCCCCGGGCAGCGATAGCGCCTCGGCGATCTCGCCCGCCATGCGGCCCTCCGGACCCGCCTCGACCAGCAGGCGGAACACCGACAGCCGAGTGGCCTGGCCGAGCGCCGCGAGGGCGATGGTTGCGCTACCTATTTCCATGTTTCTAGAATATTGGAATTGAAAAAACCTAGCAAGCCGACATGACAGAATTGCGCCCCCCCGAGATGGCACCCGCGGCGAAGGCTGCGCCGCCGCCGGATGCAACCTCCCCCGCTTCCGCCACGGCGTCGGCATCGCTGCCCTCGGCCAGCGAGCGCCTCAACGCCGAGTGCTTCTGCGTCGGCCTGGACGACGACGCGCTGCGCGCCGCGATCGATGCTGCCAGCCCCCGGCCCGGGTTCCTGCCGCTGCTGCAGGAGCGCTGTCCGTACGCGTTTGCAGCGCGTCCGGTGTTCGTTTCGGCGCAGCAAGTAGCAGCGATGGCGGCGCTGGTCAACGCGATCGAGGCGGTGGTGGCGCTGCCTGCCTATCAGGATGAAGTCCTGTCGCGCGCGCCGGCTATCGCCCACCACCAGCCGGGCGCAAGCGGCGTGTTCTTCGGTTACGACTTCCATGTCGGCAACAACGGCATGGGCCTCATCGAGATCAACACCAACGCCGGCGGCGCCATGCTCAACGCCCTGCTGGCCCGCGCGCAGCGGGCGTGCTGCGCGACGGTGCGGGATCTGCTGCCGGTCGCCGCCACGGTGGAGGCATTCGAAGCCGGCATCGTTTCCATGTTCCGCAACGAATGGACGCTGGGCGGGAAGACCCGCCCGCTGCGCAGCATCGCCATCGTCGACGAGAACCCGGAAGCGCAATACCTGTACCCGGAATTCCTGCTGTTCAAGCAACTGTTCGAAGCCAACGGCCTGCGCGCGATCATCGCTGCACCGGAGACGCTGCGACTGCGTGATGGGGGGCTCTATTCCGATGCCGAAGCGATCGACCTGGTCTACAACCGCCTCACCGACTTCTACTTCGAAGCGCCTGCCAGCTCGATCCTGCGCGAGGCGTACCTGCGCGATGCCGCGGTGGTGACGCCACACCCCCGCGCGCATGCGCTGCATGCGGACAAGCGCAACCTCGCCCTGCTTTCCGATCCCGAGCAATTGCGCCGCCTGGGCGCGCCCGAGGCCACGCAGGCGCTGCTGCTGGAACACATCCCGCGCACCGAGGTCGTGACCGCCGCGAATGCCGACCGTCTGTGGCGCGAGCGCAAGCGGCTGTTCTTCAAGCCGTTCGCGGGATTCGGCAGCCGCGCTGCCTATCGCGGCGACAAGCTCACCCAGCGCGTGTGGCAGGACATCACCGCCGGCGGCTACATCGCGCAGGCGCTGGTCGCACCCGGCGAGCGCATGCTGTCGGAACACGATGCTGCACAGGCGCTGAAATTCGATCTGCGCGAATACGTGTACGCGGCGCAGGTGCAGTGGACCACGGCGCGGCTGTACCAGGGCCAGACCACCAATTTCCGTACCCCCGGCGGCGGCTTCGCCCCGGTCTACGAGACGCCCGACGCCGGCATGGATGCGATGGGTACCGCGTTGCCGCCAGACGCCTGCTGCGGCATGGGCTGCACGCTTCCGGAAGTAGCCTGAAGCATCAGCCCATCACGCCGACGCGCGCACGCAGATCGTCCGCGCCATCCAGACCGACGCTTCAGCCCGCCCCGGCGGCGATCTCGCGCAGCGCGCGCTCGAACACCTCCGGCGGCTGGCCGCCGGAAATCAGGTGCTTGCGCTCCACGATCACCGCCGGCACGCTGCTGATGCCCAGGCCCTGGAAGAATTTCTCCGCATCGCGCACGGCATCGGCAAACTCGCCGTCCGCCAGCACCGCGCCTGCGCGTGCCGCATCGAGGCCGACGCCGGCGGCCACGTCCGCGAGCACCGTGTGGTCGCTGATATCGCGGCCTTCGCTGAAATTGGCCACCAGCAGCGCGCGCTTCAACGGCAGCTGGCGCTCCGGGGCTTCCGCCGCCGCCCAGTGCAGCAGGCGGTGCGCATCGAAGGTGTTCCAGGTGCGGCTGCGGGCGTTGAAATCGAAGCTGAAGCCCAGCTCGGCGCCGCGGTCGCGGATGCGCGCCTGGTTCTCGGCCAGCTGCGCGTCGCTCATGCCGTACTTGCGCTTGAGGTTCTCGGCCACGTCGATGCCGCCGGCCGGCGTGTTCGGGTCCAGCTCGAACGGCTGGAAGTGGATCTCCGCCTCCACCTCGCCCTGCAGCTGGCGCAGCGCCTGCTCCAGCGAGGCCAGGCCCACCGCACACCACGGGCAGACCACGTCGGACACGAAATCGATGCGCAGCTTGGTCATTGCGGAATCCCTGGACGAAGAAGTACAGAGTGCCATGCCGTCACTGTCGCATCATCCTCTGCGCAGCAACGCACTGTCGCGACTCAACTGCGAGTGCGCATCCACTCCCGCAGCGCCTGCGCAAAACCCGCGCCCTGCGCAGGATCCACGCCAAGGTAGAAATCCGGCTCGATCAGCTCGGCTTCCATCAGCAGCCAGCGACCGTCGGCATCCGGCAGCATGTCGATGCGCGCGTACAGCAGCGGCTCGCCGATGGCCTCCAGCACCTGTTGCGCCAGCGCCAGCGCCCCGGTCGGCGGCGTCGGCACCAGCGTGTACTGGCCACCGAATTCCTCCTGAATGCGGAACTCCCCCGCCAGCGGTCGCTTGTTCACCACGTGGCTGAGGCGCCCGCCGAAGTACAGCAGCGAGGTTTCGCCCTGCGTTTCGATGGTGGGAAGAAACGGCTGCAGCAGCATCGGCATGGGATCCGCTGCACCGACAACATCGCCGCGCCGCAGCCGCCGCGTCTTCCACGCGCCGCCGGAGATCGCCGGCTTGGCGATCAGCTCGTCGGCGCCGGTGTCGGAAAATGCTTGTTCGACCGCTGCCGGCGACAGCGCATCCACGAACGCGGTGGGCGCAATCGCCACACCGCGTTCCGTCAGCTCACGCAGATAGCGCTTGTCGGTATTCCACGCCAGCACCCTGGCCGGGTTGGCCAGCGGCAGGCCTTCGCGCTGCCAGGTGGCGCAGGCCCGCTGCCAGCGCGCGATGTCGTGGTGATAGCCCCAGACCAGCAGCGGCAGCACGCAGGCGTAGTCGCGCAGGCACGATGCATCGTCCACATGCGCCGTCCACGGCGTCGGCACGGCGTCGATGCCGGCACCGTCCAGCGCGCGCTGCAGGCGCGCCAGCACCTTCGGCCAGAGATCGGGATAAGCGATCTCGGCCGGGTCGGGCGTGAGGATGGCGACGCGCGTCATCGGTTTACAGCATCGGCAGCTTGAGGCCCTGTTCCTTCGCGCACTGCCGCGCGATCTCGTAGCCGGCGTCGGCATGACGCATGACGCCGGTGCCGGGGTCGTTCCACAGCACGCGGGCGATGCGCTTGTCGGCTTCGGGCGTGCCGTCGCAGACGATCACCACGCCGCTGTGCTGCGAATAGCCCATGCCGACGCCGCCGCCGTGGTGCAGGCTGACCCACGTTGCGCCGCCGGCGACGTTGAGCATCGCGTTGAGCAACGGCCAATCGCTGACCGCATCGGAACCGTCCTTCATCGCTTCGGTTTCGCGGTTGGGCGAGGCCACGCTGCCGGAATCCAGATGGTCGCGGCCGATGACGACCGGCGCCTTCAGCTCACCGTTGCGCACCATCTCGTTGAACGCCAGACCCAGCTTGTGGCGCAGCCCCAGGCCGACCCAGCAGATGCGCGCCGGCAGGCCCTGAAAGCTGATCCGCTCGCGCGCCATGTCCAGCCAGTTGTGCAGGTGGGCATCGTCCGGGATCAATTCCTTGACCTTGGCATCGGTCTTGTAGATGTCCTCCGGATCGCCGCTCAGCGCCACCCAGCGGA